>NZ_ASSB01000339.1:0-27732 GCF_000520755.1 Paenibacillus sp. 1-18 | reverse complement strand
GACCCGCCGCGCCGCGAGGCTCGTGAGGCTATCAGCAGGTGCCGCCGTGCCGGCATTCGCACCGTGATGATTACGGGTGATCACGGCACAACTGCTGAGGCCATTGCCCAGCAGCTCGGCATTTTCCAGCGTGGCTCACATGTGCTGACGGGACAGCAGCTATCTGCGCTGGATGATGCGGCGCTGGACAAAGCTGTTGACAGCGTGTCTGTATATGCGCGTGTGTCGCCGGAGCACAAGCTACGCATCGTCAAATCGCTGCAAAGACGCGGACATGTCGTAGCTATGACCGGGGATGGCGTGAATGATGCACCGGCGATCAAAGCGTCGGATATCGGTATTGCAATGGGCATGACGGGAACTGATGTGACCAAAGAAGCAGCTGCGCTTGTGCTGAGCGACGATAATTTCTCGACGATTGTGGCGGCGATTGAGGAAGGACGGAATATTTACGAAAACATTCGTAAATTTATCCGTTATCTGCTTGCCTCCAACGTTGGCGAAATTTTGACGATGTTTTTCGCAATGATGGCCGGGCTGCCGTTGCCGCTGCTTCCGATCCAGATTTTATGGGTCAATCTGGTAACGGATGGCCTTCCAGCGATGGCTCTGGGTGTGGATCAGCCGGAAAAGGATCTGATGGAGCATAAGCCACGCGGTGCAAAGGAAAATATTTTTGCCCGTCGACTGGGCTGGAAAATCATTAGTCGCGGACTGTTAATTGGCTTATGTACGCTTGCCGCTTTCTGGCTGACATTGCGCATTGCACCGGATGACGCAGGACAACTGGTTAAAGCGCAGTCGGTTGCCTTTGCTACGCTGGTCCTGGCACAGTTAATTCATGTATTCGATTGCCGCAGTTCCCGTTCTATTTTCCACCGTAACCCGTTTCAAAACAGCTATCTCGTACTTGCCGTACTGTCATCCATTGTGCTGATGCTGGTGGTCATGTACGTACCTATGCTGCAACCTATTTTCAAAACAGTGCCGCTGGGCTTGCGTGAGTGGGCGCTTTCCATCGTCGCGGCCGGGATTCCGACTTTCCTGATGGGGGCGGGAAGCGTATGGGGCGGTAGACGCAACCGTCGCCATGGCGGAAATAACCGTTTTTCGACAGGACGCACGAAGTTTTCAGCCTAGCATCCGGGTTAGGTATCATCACATGGCTTTCCCGCTCTTGCCCTGTATGCTATCATGGGAATAAAGCTTTACGAGGAGCATGAGATTAGCAGCAACGGCGGAGGGAAGCTATGGAATTCACAAAAATGCACGGCTTGGGTAATGATTTTATCGTTTGGTTTGGGCATCAGGAATTGCCGTCTGACGCTTCAGAATTGGCTGTTCGGCTATGTGATCGACATTTTGGTGTTGGTGCTGACGGTCTGGTATATATATTGCCTTCAGAAAAAGCCGATTTCCGCATGCGCATCATTAATTCGGACGGATCGGAGGCAGAGCAATGCGGGAATGCTATTCGCTGCGCAGCCAAATATGTATATGACCGCAAGCATATCAGCCGTGAGCGGATTACGATCGAGACGCTGGGTGCTGGTGTGCAGCAGGTCGAACTGACTGTAGAGAACGGACTTGTACGTATGGTGAAGGTAGACATGGGAGAGCCGATTCTGGAGGGCTTGAAAATTCCGACTACGCTGGATCTGGACCGTGTAATTCATGAGTCCATCGAAGCTGGAGGAAGCGGTTTTCGTTTTACGGCTGTATCCATGGGCAATCCGCATTGTGTCATCTATGTTGAAAATGCACCTGGCTTTGAACTGGAGGCCTGGGGACCGAAACTGGAAAGCCATCCGCTATTTCCTAAAAAGACAAATGTTGAGTTCGCTACGGTCCGAAGTCGGGATCACATAGAGATGCGAGTATGGGAACGGGGAGCCGGCCCTACGCTAGCTTGCGGAACCGGGGCCTGTGCCACACTTGTGGCTTCTGTACTCAACGGGTATAGTGACCGACGCGCCATTGTAAGTCTGAAGGGCGGCGATCTGGATATCGAATGGAACGAGGACGACAATCACGTGTATATGTCAGGCCCGGCTGAAATTGTGTATGATGGTCGTCTGTCCTGAAATACATGGAGCATGGAAAAGAGCGTGCATTTGGTTTATGAATTGTATAAAAATGAGTGAAAAGGAGACCCTGTGAGGTCTTCTTTTTTGGTATTTAGCAACATTCTGTCTTTTTTTGACGTCTGAACGATGTATAATATAACAGATAAGAAAACAATAAGGAGGCCGTTCATGGTGCGGAAATTTCGTTGGATTTCAGCAGTTGCAGCCCTTATATTTGTAGCTACCGCGCTTCCGGCTCATGCTGCTACCCTCCCTGCTGCTGCCGTTGACACGACGAGCAAGCAGGTCGGCTCGCTAACTCCAACTGTTGTGAACCGTCTGGAAAAGGCAGTACAGGAACTGATCGGTACGAAAACACCATTTCAATTTGACGATGTGACGGATATGGGTAAAACCTGGATTGTCGAAGGCGAATTGGAAGACGGAACAGCTACGTTCCAAACGGAATATAATAAGGAAAAGAATAGAGTGGATTCTACCACGGTACGGTATAAAATAAGCAGCATGGGCAAGGCACTGGACGCGTCTCTCAAGGCCAAAGTGCTGAACAGTGCCAAAGCGTTTGACCCCAAGCGCTCCATGCAATTTGAAGCTTTTTGGCGGGTTAAATCTCCTTACCAGTCCAATAAGCCTTCTAACTACTGGGTATTTTGGGGCGCAGGGGAAAAGGCGTCCTCATTGTACGTTGATGTAGATCGGGGTAACAGCATAACCATTAATGCAGACTACCCGTTGAAGCAGGTGGACCCTGTATTGCTGAGCCGGGCAACGAACACTTTTAAGCGTGTTAGCGGTCAGCGGATTACCGTACAGCATGCTTCACGCTTCAAGGACGAGGCCAAGGGGTTTTCTTATTGGTCGTTCGAGGATGTAAACGAGTCGAGTGAGGTCAAAATCGGCGCAACAACTGGCAAAGTGCTGGCTGTATCCACCTACGGGGTGGACTGGAATGATGACGCAGATTTCAAAAAATCGTTTGCCAATCCCAAATATACCGCTTCAGAAGCTTTGAAACTGGTCAAGCCCAAGGTTCAGCTCTTATTTAATATCAATTTGTCAGGCTATAATGTTGGGATTCAAGGGAATCAGTATACATTTTCCACAAAGCAAAGGGGAACGGCTTCTATTGTGGCTAAGGTGAATAAAAAAGGAGCCTTTTACGCATTCTCCCTTTATGCCGAAGATGGGCAAATGAGATAATTATAGTATAAAATAACAATTATAAGTCAAGCTGCTTCACTCCTGGCCACATCATTTTGGGGAGTGAGACGGCTTTTTTTGTTTTTTGGCTTATGTTTGCAGTCTCTTTTATGTTACATTAATATGAAAATAAAGAGCGGGGTGGAGCGGAGGAAATGAAACCGGATTTGCGTACTGTGCTGAATCGTGAACTTATTGTCGGAGACGGCGCAATGGGGACCTTTTTGTACCAGCTGGGATTTCCAGTAAATACTTCTTACGAAGAGTTGAATATTACTTCACCTGACGTTATAGCGGATGTGCATAGTCAATATCTAAATGCAGGAGCACGATTGCTGGAGACCAATACATTCTCTGCAAATGATTATAAGCTGGCATGGTTTGGGCTGGAATCCAGAGTAGAAGAGATCAATCGTGCAGGGGTAAGAATTGCCCGAGCAGCGGCCGGACCTGATCATTATGTGGTGGGTGCGGTAGGCTCCATATGCGGGGGGAAACGGCTTAACATATCCAAGCTGGAGCTGGCTCGAAACTATGACCAGCAGATTAATGCCCTTCTCTCCGAAGGAGTAGACGGTATTTTGTGCGAAACGTTTTATTCACTGGATGAAATGCGGATTGCGCTTCACGGTGTGCGTAAATATAGTGATATTCCGGTAATCTGTCAGTTTGCAGTCGACCAGGTTGGCCGTACACAGGATGGTTTTTCAGTAGCAGAAGCTTTTTCGGTGTTGCGTGATGAAGGAGCGGACATTCTTGGATTTAACTGTCATTCTGGTCCACAGGGGATTATGAGTGTAATGGAGCAGCTGGAAGGCCCCTTGTCAGTGCCGCTGTCCGTATATCCTAATGCGGGTCTCGCCGATTATGTGGACGGTCATTATGTATACGGTGCAACACCTGAATATTTTGGTGAATGTGCCGCGTCCTTCGTAGATTTGGGAACGAGGCTGATTGGCGGATGCTGCGGAACTACACCAGATCATATTGCGGCGATTTCCAAAGCTTTGAGTGGCTTGCAGCCGCCTCCGCTGGCTCCGAAAGAAGTATTGCTAAACGAGTCAATTCACGTCGCTGAACCGGAGCCGATTGCAGATGAAGGGGAACGTGGCAATGGCAGATTTGCCAGCAAGCCCAACATTGTGGATATGGTTAAGGAACGGCATACGGTCATTGTAGAGCTTGATCCTCCACGCGATCTGGACATTACACGATTTATGCAAGGTGCGCATGCATTGAAAAAAGCCGGGGCCGACGCGCTTACGCTGGCCGACAATTCACTTGCCGTTACGCGGATGAGCAACATGGCGCTTGGGCATTTGGTCAGCATTGAAACGGGTTTGCGCCCATTAATCCATATTGCTTGCCGTGACCGCAATCTGATTGGTACTCAGTCTCATATGATGGGTTTTGACGCGCTGGGCATTGACCATGTACTGGCGGTTACTGGAGATCCAGCAAGGTTCGGTGATTTGCCGGGTGCCAGCTCGGTGTATGATATGACTTCTTTTGAAATTATACGTATGATCAAGCAGTTAAACGATGGTGTTGCATTTTCCGGTAAGCCACTAAAGCAGAAGGCTAATTTTGTGGTAGGTGCTGCATTTAATCCCAATGTCAAGCATTTGGGTAAAGCTGTACAGCGGCTGGAAAAGAAAATTGCCTCCGGAGCTGATTATATTATGACCCAGCCTGTCTACGACCGTGAGCTTATTGTAGCCATCGCGGAAGAGACACGGCATTTGGAGGTCCCGATTTTTATCGGTATTATGCCGCTGGCCAGCGGGCGGAACGCAGAATACCTGCACAATGAAGTACCCGGTATTCAGTTGTCGGATGAGGTGCGTGCACGCATGTCTGGTCTGGAGGGTTCGGAAGGACGAGCAATGGGGGTGTCCATTGCCAAGGAGCTGCTTGATACGGCGATGAAGCATTTTAATGGAATCTATTTGATGACTCCATTTATGTTCTATGAAATGACGGCAGAGCTGGCTTCTTATGTATGGCAAAAATCCGGCAGCGCGCAGGCCCCCTTGTTTAGACTATAATAATCAATTACAATAGTAAAATGGATGTGATGCCGATGTCATTGAGTATGACCGGATACGGTCAAGCCATCTTTCAATATGAAGGCTATAAAGTTCGCTTGGAACTAAAATCGGTGAATCACCGCTATTGCGAAGTGATGATGAGGATTCCGCGCGAATGGACACGCTTTGAAGATGGCTTGAGAAGAACGGTTCAGCAGCAGATTAAGCGCGGTCGTGTCGACGTCTTCATCCATAGGGAACGTGATGAAGAACAGATACCCGTCGCACGGTTGAATGACACTGTGGTGCAGGCATACCTGCATGCAGCGGAGCAGCTGGCGGATCGTTATGGCGTGAAAGGAACATTAGGTATAAGCGACATTCTTGCTTTGCCTGACGTTCTGGGCGAGCCTGGAGAGGCTTGCAATGGAGACGAAGAGGGCTGGGAAGAGCAGCTACAGCGAGCCTTACATGAAGCTTTGCAGGGTTTGCTGGAGATGAGAAAGCGAGAAGGCGGGTATTTGGCACGAGATGTGGAATCCCGCATTTCCCATCTGGAATCCCTGCATCATGAAATGACGGTGCTGGCTCCCCATGTTGTGAGCGACTACCGTAACAGGCTAAAAAACAGACTTAAAGAGCTTCAGGACGGTTTATTTACGCTTGATGAGCATAAGTTCGGAATGGAGATTGCTTTATTCGCGGATCGCAGCAATATTGATGAGGAGCTTACCCGGCTTCAAAGTCACTTTGGGCAATGCAAGGGGTTGCTGCTGTCGGACGAGCCGGCCGGCCGCAAATTAGACTTTTTAATCCAGGAAATGAACAGGGAAGTTAACACGATCGGCTCCAAGGCCAATCATCTCACATTGGTTAATTTGGTCGTCGAGATGAAGGCAGAGCTTGAAAAAATTCGTGAGCAGGCTGCGAATATTGAGTAGCTACCTGGTAGCGGCACGGCTGCAATAGTCACATGTATAGGGGGAAAGACCTGAATATGGCAATCAAATTGATCAATATTGGCTTCGGCAATATCGTGTCGGCCAACCGAATTATCTCCATCGTCAGTCCGGAGTCTGCTCCGATCAAGCGGATTATACAGGAAGCCAGGGACCGTCATATGTTAATTGATGCTACTTATGGCCGCCGGACACGGGCTGTTATTATTACGGACAGTGACCATGTAATCCTGTCTGCGGTGCAGCCGGAGACGGTCGCTCATCGCCTATCCACTAAAGATGATGATAATGACGAATAAAAATGGAGTGTACTATGGCTAAGGGATTATTATTTGTAATATCCGGACCTTCGGGTGTTGGTAAAGGAACGGTAGGCAATGCGTTGCGTGAAAAGTTGCCGGAAATAACCTACTCCGTTTCTGCTACGACTCGAGCACCTCGTGCGGGTGAACAGGATGGAGTAAACTATTTTTTTAAAACGCGTGACGAGTTTTTAGGTATGATTGAGCGGGATGAGATGCTGGAGTATGCTGAGTATGTGGGCAATTTTTACGGTACTCCACGTGATTTTGTAGATCAGACGCTTGCGCAGGGTAAAGATATTTTTCTGGAAATTGAGGTTCAGGGAGCACTAAAGGTCAAAGAGAAATTTCCTGAAGGCATTTTCATTTTCCTGCTTCCACCTTCGCTGGATGAATTAAAGGACAGAATTCGGGGACGGGGGACCGAAACCCAGGCCACCATCGACCACCGCATGTCGGTAGCTGTGGATGAAATGAATCTGTTGCGCCACTATGATTATGCGGTTGTGAATGATGAGATTGATTTCGCTTGTAAACGAATAGAATCCATTATTATCGCCGAACATTGTAAGGTTCATCCATAAATCAGGACTTTACATATGCCAGGCGTACTTAAAGAGAAATAACACTGTATATGCTGGGCTTGAAGGTGTACACTTAAGTTCAGCTTATACAGTCCCAAAACTACATGAAGAGGTGTCTATTCGTGCTGTATCCTTCCATTGATGAAATGATGAAAAAGGTTGATAGTAAATATTCGCTGGTTGTAGCTGCTTCACGCCGGGCTAGACAGTTGCGCGAGGGTGAGAAGACGACTCTGAAGAGCCCTAAATCACACAAACAGGTTGGAATAGCGTTGGAAGAGATCTACGCAGATCATCTTCTGCTTGAAAGCGGCGAAGAATAAGAACTGTAGACAATCATTATAACCAGGCGCAATGCCAATTCTTTTGACAACCGCAAGGTTGTTATTTTTTTCGGTCAGGGGGAGTTAACGATGTTGAAGGGGAAAGTCATTATTCTTGGTATTACCGGCGGAATTGCCGCTTATAAAGGGGCTGCGCTGTGCAGTAAGTTGACGCAAAAGGGAGCCGACGTTCATGTGATTATGACAGCTTCCGCAAAAGAGTTTATTACCGAACTTACGTTGCAGTCGCTCTCTCGTAATCCGGTATACAGTGATACGTTTGATGAAAGAGAACCGTCCGTTGTATCCCATATCCATCTGGCGGATGCGGCCGATTTGGTGCTGGTTGCTCCGGCAACCGCCAATATCATCGGGAAAATGGCACATGGGCTTGCTGATGATATGCTGTCTACTACACTGCTGGCTACGACAGCGCCCATTATGGTGGCACCTGCGATGAATGTGCATATGTACACTCACCCGGCAGTCATGCAAAACATGGAGACGCTCGTATCACGCGGCGTGAAGATGATTGAGCCTGGTGAAGGATTACTGGCTTGTGGTTATGTTGGCAAAGGGCGCTTGGAAGAGCCGGAAACGATCGTGCAAACCATAGAGCGCTTTTTTGAACAGCAGGGGCAGGATAATAAAGGCCAAAGCAAGTCTGAGCCACGATGGTTTGGTGGTGAATCTACGGAAAGTCAAGCGCCCGAGTCGCTTGTGAACGAGAAGAGCAATGAGAATGAAAAGCTGCTTTCAGGCAGAAAAATCATTGTGACTGCTGGAGGCACGATCGAGAGAATTGATCCGGTGCGTTATATTACGAACGATTCCTCCGGCAAGATGGGCTTTGCCATTGCAAAAGTAGCTCAGGAGATGGGTGCAGAGGTACATCTGATCGCTGCGAATACCAGCGCAGAGCCGCCTTCAGGGATTTTGCTTGAAAGAGTTCAGTCCGCTGAAGACATGTATGATGCTGTGCTAAGACAATGGGAAGCGTGTGATATGGTCGTGATGGCTGCTGCAGTTGCAGATTATCGACCACGTGAGGTGGCGCAGACCAAGATTAAGAAGAAAGAGAGCAATATAACTCTGGAATTAGTGAAGAACGTCGATATTCTGGAATCACTCGGACGAAGCAAAAAGCATCAATTTTTAGTTGGGTTTGCAGCAGAAACCGAAAATTTGGAGACGTATGCGATAGATAAGCTGGAACGTAAAAATTGTGATCTGATCGCGGCAAACGATGTAACTGTGGAGGGTGCCGGCTTTGGCGCTGATCATAATGCTGTGCAAATTTATGACCGTAGCGGGATGGTAGAGCGCATTCCTGTACAGTCAAAGGAAGAAGTCGCGCGTAAGTTGCTTACGTTAGCTGCGGGACGTATGGGTGGGGTGTTGCATTAATGGAGACAGGCAATTTAGTTGCCAAGGTCATTGTCGATGTACCTGCCAAGGATACGGATCGTACCTTCGATTATCTCATACCGGATTCAATGAGACCTTGGATTGAGCCGGGTAGCCGGGTAGCTGTGCCGTTCGGCAAACGAACGGTGCAGGCTTTTGTTATTTCGGTAGTCCCTGCCGAGGAGCCTCCTAAATACCGGATGAGAGCGATTCAGGAGTTGCTGGATTTGGTACCGCCATTATCTCCCGATCTGGTAGAACTGGGAAAATGGATGAGTGAACGTTATGCCTGCAATCAAATCATGGCCCTACAAGTGATGATCCCTACCGCGTTAAAGGGTAAAGCGGAGCGCTACATTTCTATTGCTGAACAGCATGCATATGCCAATGCCTCGCCTGTTCATGCTATGCAGGACCCAGATTCCAATACGCATTTACAGCGTAGCGTGCAGCCAGATCAGGACGAGGAGCTCGAATGGGCTCTTCTGACCGATGATGGTATGAGCGATCCGACGGAGCGTCGGATTGTCAGCTTTATTCAGGAGAAGGAGCAAGTCCCTTTGCAGCAGCTCAGTCGCCGTTTTCCCGAGGAGGCGGAGGTTATTAAAGGACTTTTACGCCGGGGAGTGCTTCAGGAAAGTCAGGTTATTAAAGACAAGCTCAGTAAAAAGACCATGAAAGCCGTTGACCTGGCTATTAGTATAGACAAGGCTTCAGCAGCATTGGAGCAATTTTCTGCCAAAGCGCAGCGTCAGCGGGAGGTACTTGCTTTTTTGCTGGAACGTAGCGAGTTTCTGCCTCTGCCGCTGAAGGAAGTCCTGACCTCACTGAGTGTATCGGCTGCAACGGTCAAGGCGCTGGAGGATAAGGGCTATGTGATCCTGGAGGATGTGGAAGTGTTCCGCGACCCGTATCGGGGCAGACATTTTAAGCCTACAAAGCCGTTGCCCCTCATAGCAGAGCAGCAGTCGGTGTATGAACGAATTATTCGCCAGCTGGACATGCGTGAGCAAGGCGCATATTTATTGCATGGAGTTACAGGGAGCGGTAAGACGGAAGTCTATTTACAGACAATTCAGCGCTGTATCCATCAGAATCGTCAGGCGATTGTACTCGTACCCGAAATATCGTTAACACCACAAATGGTAGAGCGCTTCAAGGGGCGGTTTGGTGATCAGGTGGCAGTAATGCACAGCAGGCTGTCCGGTGGGGAGCGTTACGATGAGTGGCGCAAGATACGCGAAGGTCGTGTCAAGGTGGCGATTGGCGCCCGCTCGGCAGTATTTGCGCCTTTTCGTGATCTTGGACTCATTATCATGGACGAGGAGCACGAAACGTCCTATAAACAGGAAGAGACACCCAAATACCATGCGCGGGATGTAGCTATTCACAGAGCTCATCAGCATGGAGCTGTCGTCATCCTGGGATCGGCTACACCGTCCCTGGAAAGCTACTATGCCGCTCGTTCACAAAGCAATGACGAATTTGCGCCGCTACTGCTTGAAATGCCAACCCGCGCATTGGGGAACGCGCTGCCTGAAGTGCATATCATGGATATGCGCGAGGAACTGCGTGCTGGCAACCGCTCCATGTTCAGCCGCGCGCTGCATCAAGGAATCGCAGAGCGGTTGGAGCGTAAGGAACAGACGGTATTGCTGCTGAATCGGCGCGGGCATTCCACATTCGTTATGTGCCGCAGCTGCGGCTATGTAGCAGGCTGTCCGCATTGCGACATTTCGCTTACGTATCACCAGCGGTCGAACAATTTGCGTTGCCATTACTGTGGTTATTCTGAGCCTGTCCCGCAGCTTTGTCCGGAATGTGGCAGTGAGCATATTCGCTACTTCGGCACAGGGACTCAGCGAGTGGAAGAAGAGCTGGCAAAGCTGTTTCCCGGTATACGTGTTGTCCGAATGGATGTGGATACAACAACAGAAAAAAACGCCCATGAAAAGCTGCTTAAGCAGTTTCGTGATAAAAAAGCCGATGTGCTGCTTGGTACCCAAATGGTAGCCAAAGGACTGGATTTTCCTGATGTGACGCTGGTTGGGGTTATCACTGCGGACTCGGCTCTTAATTTACCGGATTTTCGGGCTGCAGAAAAGACATTCCAGTTGTTAACACAGGTAGCTGGACGTGCTGGAAGGCATCAATTGCCAGGTGAAGTATTCGTACAATCCTATACTCCAGAGCATTATTCAGTGATTCACGCAAGTCGTCACGATTATGCTTCTTTTGTCAGGGAAGAATTGAAACATCGCCGCAATTTGCACTATCCACCGTATTGTCGCCTTATTTTGGTAACCTTTTCCCATGAACAGCTTCCGGTACTGGTCCGGCTGGCTGAGAACTATTCAGCAACCCTGCAGGGGCGAGCGAGACAACGGGGCTGGTTCGGGAATATGGATCGGCTGACATCGGATGTACTTGACATTTTAGGGCCTGTAGCTTCACCGATCTCGAGAATCAAGAATAGATACCGATTTCAATGTATGATAAAATGGCGGGGAAATATCGATGCGATTGGTCTGGCTCAGCAGGTAGCTGATGAAATGGCGGAATCCGCACAGGCCCAAAAGCTGCTGATTAGTCTGGATGTCGATCCGCAAATGCTAATGTAGAGCGCCTGCGCAAAACTTATCGGTACAATTAATGCGGACAAGGGGTCCGTACATAGGATAATATAGCAGTCGCGTTTGTGATCATACAATTAAGTCTAAATGAAGGATAAAGAGGAAGGTGTTCTGTTGTTATGTCAATTAGAATTATAGTGCTGGAGCCGGATGATGTACTGCACAAAGTAGCCAAGGAGGTTACTAAAGTTACGCCTAACGTGCAGAAGCTGCTCGACGATATGGCAGATACAATGTATGAAGCGGAGGGAGTAGGTCTTGCTGCTCCGCAAGTAGGCATTTTGAAGCGTCTGATCGTCGTGGATGCCGGAGATGAGCATGGCTTGATTAAAATGATCAACCCAGAAATCGTGGCAGAGGAAGGAGAGCAATTGGGTCCTGAAGGTTGCCTGAGTATTCCAGGTCTGAACGGGGATGTGCGTCGTGCCGAGAAGGTTACAGTCAAGGGACTGGACCGTGAGGGCAAGGCCATTACCGTTACAGCCACAGGATTGCTTTCTCGTGCTTTTCAGCATGAAATCGATCATTTGAATGGAGTTTTGTTCACGGATATTGCAGAAAAAGTATATGAGGTTGCTCTGGAACAGCCAGGACCGAACCATCAGGCAGGGGAGTGAGGTTCGATGAGTCAAGATATTCGTATTATCTTTATGGGGACACCGGAGTTTGCTGTGCCTTCGCTGAACATGCTGCTGGACAACGGCTACAATGTGGTCGGTGTGATTACCCAGCCAGATAAGCCGCAGGGACGCAAAAAAATATTGATGCCTACACCAGTCAAGGAAGCGGCGGAGAAGCGCGGATTACCCGTGCTTCAACCGACCCGCCTGCGTCAGCCGGAAGCGGTGGCTCAGGTGGCGGAGCTGCGTCCGGATCTGATCGTAACCGCAGCTTATGGGCAAATTTTGCCTAAGTCCGTATTGGACCTGCCCCGTTTCGGCTGCCTGAACGTGCATGGTTCGCTGCTTCCCCGTTATCGGGGAGGAGCGCCGATTCAGCGTGCAATCATTAACGGTGAAACCGTTACGGGCGTGACACTGATGTATATGGCAGAAGGACTGGATACCGGCGATATGATATCACGGGTTGAGGTAGCTATTGAGCCGGAGGATACGTCCGGTACGATCTTCGAGAAGCTAAGCGTGGCCGGAGCGAAGCTTTTACAGGGCGAGCTGCCGAAGCTGCTGGCAGGACAATCGGAGCGCACACCGCAAAACGAGGAAGAGGCTACCTATGCCCCAAACCTGAATCGCGACGATGAGCGTATTCCGTGGGGTGACAGTGCACAGCAAATATACAACCGGATTCGCGGGCTTGTTCCCTTTTCCGGCGCATTTACGCTGTGGGAAGAAAATGTTTTTAAAGTGTGGGCTGCTGAGCAGCCTTCCACTGAAGGGGCTTCCACTAAAGGGGCTTCGATAGGTAATGAAGCGGATGGCTCCAATACACCAGCGCCCGGAACGGTTCTTCAATTGAATGCCCGAGGCATTGAAGTACAGACAGGCAGCGGTACGATCTGGCTGACACAGGTTCAGCCGGCTGGCAAGAAGGTTATGGAAGCCGGGAATTTTGCACGCGGCGGACAAATGAAGCCAGGCACGGTGCTCGTGTGAGCGGGCGACACTCCCGTCAGGGAGATCAAGGCAAGGAAGCTGCTGCCAGAGCTGGCAGGACTCGCAAACAAACGGCGCGGGAGGTTGCACTTGATGTGTTGACCGGGGTTGAGCAAGAGGGCGCATATAGCAACCTCGAATTAAATCGTCGGCTTCAGCAAGCAGACTTGTCTGCAAGTGATGCCGGCTTGGCGACAGAACTTGTGTACGGTACAGTCGCACGCCGTAATACATTGGATTATTATTTGAACAAATTTGTTCAAAAAGGAACGGCCAAGCTTCAGGCTTGGGTACGTTCACTACTGCGGATGAGTGTGTACCAGATGGTGTACCTGGATCGTATCCCGGATCATGCTGTCGTTAGTGAAGCTGTGACCATTGCCAAACGGCGCGGGCATCAGGGAATTTCGGGGATGGTCAATGGTGTGCTGCGCAGCATGCTGCGTGAGCCGGACAAGCTGCACATTCCTGAGGGATTGCCAGCTGAGGAGCGGATTTCGTTAGAACATTCCCATCCACAATGGCTGGTTAAGCGCTGGATTAAGCAATATGGTGTAGATATAGCAGAAGCTATCTGTCAGGCTAATAATGAGCCTCCTGCGGTCAGCGTACGGGTAAACACAACAATGATCAGCCGTGATCGGTTATTGGACGAGATGCTGGCAAAAGGGATGGATGCCGTTCCTTCGGCAGTTAGCCCTTACGGGATTGTCGTTCGCAGTGGTGGCAACATGGCGCTTACCTCCTGGTATACGGATGGTTTGTTGTCCGTTCAGGATGAAAGCTCCATGCTCGTTGCCGAAGCAGTCGAACCTGAGCCTGGCATGCTGGTACTGGATTGCTGTGCCGCTCCAGGCGGCAAAACAGCTCATATGGCTGAGCTGATGAAGGACCAAGGCCGGATTATCGCGAACGATCTGCATGCCCATAAGCATCATTTAATTCAGGAACAGGCTGATCGGCTGGGGCTGGAGGCCGTGGAGACGGTCACCGGCGATGCGCTGGAACTGAAAGAACGTTATGCTCCGGCTTCTTTTGACCGTATTTTGCTTGATGCGCCATGCTCCGGTTTTGGAGTCATTCGCCGTAAGCCGGATTTGCGCTGGAGTAAAACGGAGCAGGATGTGCGCGACATTACACAGCTTCAGCATGAGCTGCTGGACAGTGTAGCTGGACTCTTGAAGCCGGGCGGTATTCTGGTTTACAGCACATGTACGATTGAGCCTGACGAAAACGAAGGACAATTGACCCGGTTTTTAAGCGAGCACCCCGAATATGAATGGGCTGAAGGACATTCTTTCCCGGACGTGAGTCACGATGCGAAGGATGCTCAACGTGGTTCGTTGCAGCTGTTGCCACAGCATTTCCACAGTGATGGATTTTATATCGCGCGTCTGCGCCGGATAAAATAGTTCGGAAGAGTATTCCAGGCATTCGCCCACCAGTATTTCCACATTCCGCCGGACCTTTCCGGCGGTTTTTTGCATGATGATGAAAAATTTTTATTCCCTCAGGGATTTGTGCTAAAATAGGAAGAATGAAAACACTGTCTAAGAGCAAACAGAACTTAATGAAGAAGGAACGGGTGCAAACATTGATGAAACCTTTTATATATGATTTAACTCTGGAGGAGCTCCAGGACTGGGCCAAGAATAATGGCGAGCCCGCTTTTCGTGGAGGACAAATTTTTGACTGGCTGTATGTGAAGCGGGTCAATGATTTCAGTGAGATGACGAATTTGTCCAAGGGATTGAGAGATAAGCTTGCAGAGCAATTCAGTTTTGTGACACTACATGAAATTACAAAGCTGGAATCGAAGGACGGTACGGTGAAATTCCTGTTCGGTTTGCACGATGATCATGCCATTGAGACGGTTATTATGAGACACAACTACGGAAACAGTATTTGTGTAACGACTCAGGTGGGCTGTCGGATTGGATGTACTTTTTGTGCTTCGACGCTAGGGGGCCTCAAACGGAACCTGACGGCCGGTGAAATTACAGCACAGGTTGTGCAAGCACAGAAAATTTTGGATAAAACAAATGAACGAGTGAGCAGCATCGTGATTATGGGCTCGGGCGAGCCTTTTGAAAACTATGAAGCGACCATGACGTTTTTGCGCACAATGATTCATGAAAAGGGTCTGAATATTGGTCAACGCCATATCACGGTATCGACCAGTGGTATTGTACCGAATATTTATAAATTTGCAGACGAGGATACCCAGATTAATCTGGCAATTTCCATCCATGCCCCTAATGATGCGCTTCGTTCAAAGCTGATGCCTGTTAATCGTCGCTATCCTTTTAACGATGTTATGGACGCGCTTCGTTACTATCTTGCCAAAACAGGACGGAGAATTTCGTTTGAATATGCCCTGATTGGTGGAGTAAACGACCAGGCAGAGCATGCAGAAGAGCTGGCGGATGTGTTGAAGGACATGTTGTGCCACGTCAATTTGATTCCGGTCAACCATGTACCTGAGCGTAAGTATGTACGCACATCCCGCAGTGATATTTTCAATTTTCAGCGTATTCTTGCCGATAAAGGCATCAATGTGACGATCCGGCGTGAACAGGGTCACGATATCGCCGCTGCCTGTGGTCAGTTGCGTGCAAAGCATATGGAGTTGGGGTGAAACCATTTGATCAAAACAGTTCATGTCAGCCATGTCGGGCGTGTACGTTCGGTGAATGAGGATTCTGCCTGGATCAGGCATTTGGAGCAAGGGTATATTCTTGGTATTGTTGCTGATGGGATGGGGGGGCACTTGGCCGGTGATACGGCCAGCCGCCTCGCGGTTGAGACACTTGCCGCTGATTTGGCGACACTGGAGAGCGGATTATCTGCACATTCTTTGACCGCGGCGCTCAGCGACGCTATTTTGCATGCGAATGAAGTTATCTTCCAGACAGCTGCACGCGATGAGAAGTATCATAATATGGGAACGACAGTGGTGGCTGTTTTACTAAACGATGCTTCCGGAATTATCGGACATATCGGGGACAGCCGGGCCTATGTGATATCCAAAGGGACGGTACGTCAGCTTACAGAAGACCATACTCTGGTTAATGAGCTATTCAAAAACGGTCAGATCAGCAAGGAAGAGCGGGAGAACCATCCCCGTCGCAATGTGCTGACACGTGCGCTGGGCACTGATGCCGAGGTGAAAGTCGATATTGACTCTATTACGCTGGGCAAAGGTGATGTGCTGTTGCTGTGCAGTGACGGACTAAGCAATCTGGTGACGGATGAACAAATCAGCAAGGTAGTAGGTGCCGCAGACAATCCTTTGGAGGAACGGGCGGATCGTCTGCTACATTTGGCGTTGCTTGCCGGAGGAGACGATAATATTACGGTAGCTTTGTTTGAATTGCCCGACGATACGGTTTCATTGAGTGAAAAGGGGTGTGACGCATGATCGGGCACCTGCTAGGGGGAAGATACGAAATTATAGAGCGCATCGGTGGCGGTGGTATGGCGCTGGTGTATAAGGCTCAAGACATTTTGCTGAATCGCAATGTAGCGGTTAAAGTGCTGCGTCAGCAATTTGTTCATGATGAGGAATTTATTCGCCGTTTCCGGCGTGAGGCACAGTCTGCGGCCTCGCTGTCCCATTCGAATGTGGTCAGTATTTATGATGTCGGCCAAGAGGATGAAATCCATTATATTGTCATGGAGTACGTCGAAGGTAAAAATTTAAATGAGATTATTAAAGAACGTGCGCCGTTGCAGGTAGATGAAGCCGTGCGGATCGCTTCCCAGATTTGTGATGCGCTGGAGCACGCGCACCAAAATCAGATTATTCACCGGGACATCAAGCCCCATAATATATTGATTGGACGTAATGGGCGGGTTAAGGTAACCGATTTCGGGATTGCCAGAGCTGTTACGTCAACGACCATAACTCAGACGGGTTCTGTTGTCGGTTCTGTTCACTATTTTTCACCTGAGCATGCAAAAGGTGTCGTCACTGGCGAGAAATCGGACTTATATTCTTTAGGTATTGTGTTATATCAAATGCTGACGGCGCAGCTTCCTTTTCTGGGAGAAAGCCCAATCAGTGTAGCGCTCAAGCATTTGCAAGAGGAATTTGAGGAACCGCGCAAAATTAATCCGCTGATTCCGCAAAGCGTGGAAAATGTCATCCTAAAATCTATGCGCAAAAATCCGGAGGAACGCTATCAGTCGGCAGACGAAATGCTACGAGATTTGGAGACCTGCCTACTGCCGGGACGTCGCAATGAATCCAAGCTGGAGTTTGCACATTTGGATGATGAGGATCAAACACGGGTTATTCCGGCGATCAAGCCTCAACAAATGGGGATGTCTTCCAGTGGGGACGATGTGCCTGTTCAACCTCGTGAATCCGAACGGCTTCCAAGCAAGCAATCATCCAAAAAAGGAAAGAAGAAGGCAATCCTGTGGATATCGATCGTGCTCTTGCTGCTGCTTTGCATGGGTGGTGTGGTGTACTATGTGCAAAGTATGCTGGTCGTACCTGATGTTGAAGTGCCAAATGTAGTGACCAAGACAGAGGATCAGGCCAAACTACTGATTAGTCAGGCAGGATTGTCCATTCAGACCCCGATTCAGCATGAGTATAAGGAAGGGGTTGCGCCAGGAGTTGTATTTTATCAGAGCTATCCAGAGAAAACGGTGGTCAAAAAAGGGACGATTATTGAACTGAAAGTCGGAATCGCCAAGCCGCTTACTCCAATGCCGGATGTTAAGGGTCAAAGCTATGAGAATGCAGTTAAGCTGCTGACCGCCCAGCAAATTAAAGAGACGCAGATTCAGCAAAATGAGCAGTTCAGTGATCAGGCCGCAGGAACCGTCCTCAGTCAGACGCCAGCTGCAAATGAGCCTTTTGATAAGGATTCGGTTCAAGTAGTCCTTACGGTCAGCAAAGGTGCGAATACGGTGAAAATGCCAAATTTGGTGGGGATGACGCAGAACGAAGCTGAAAATGAGGTTAAAAAGAAAGGGCTGAAGGTTGGCTCGATCAAAGAGGAATATAGCTATGAGCAGGAAAAAGGTAAAGTAACCAAACAATGGCCGTCAGAGGCAGGCAGTGATTTGCCTCCAAATACGGAAATTACGATTTATGTAAGCACTGGTTACCCGCCAGAAGCGATTATGCTGCCATTCAATGTGCCTGTTGCACCGAAGGAAGAGGGCAAAAATAGCAAAATTCGTATCACTTATACGGATGCGCGTGGAGAAAATCAGGAGTGGGGAAGCCGTACGATTAATACGACACAGGTATTCACTATTAATTTGCTAATGGCTCCAAACAAGGATAGTGTTGTCTCTGTATTTAGAGACGGTGCCTTTGTCGATACGTATCCTGTTTCTTATATTGATGCGAAAAATGGAACGGTCACGATGCCTCAAATTGCTCCCCCTGCCGGAACGACACCAACGGATACTTCTGGTGGCAATTCTTCGCAGGATGGCAGTGGAAGTGGTGGGGAAGGGAATAACGGAGAATCTTCTAATGATAACGGAGGCGATCCCAACAATCCCGATGGTACAGGGGAAAATGGAGAGCCTTCTGCCTTTGCTCCTGGAACAGGATCTACCGGAGTAACCGGCAGTAAGTTGGCGGTTAGCCTTAATAACAGCTCGGATAAGAAAAAAGGTTCCCATAAAAAGAAAGAGGTAGTAATTGAGGCTGTGCAGCATCAGTAAACTTGCCGGAGGAAGGCGCTTGCCCTGTTACAAGCAATGAAACTTAAGCATTATGAAGGAGGACGTCTTACACATGCCTGAAGGTCTGATCGTCAAGGCACTCAGCGGATATTATTATGTCTCCAGCCTGGACCAGGATGGGCGGCCGGTATCCGGCGAAGCTACAGTACAATGCAGAGCACGCGGCATTTTTAAGAAAAAAGAGATTACGCCTCTTGTCGGCGATCAGGTTGTTTACGAACTGACTGAGAACGGGGAAGGTATGGTCACAGAAGTTAGAAAGCGTGTGACGGAGCTTATTCGCCCTCCGGTGGCTAATACCACGCTTGCCGTGCTGTTGTTTTCCCTGCGTGAGCCGGACTTGAATCTGCCGCTGTTGGATAAATTTTTGGTGCATATTGAGCACGCCGGACTGGATACAATTATCTGCCTGACCAAGCGCGATTTGTATGAAGGCAGTCCTTCGGAGGATGATACGGTTCTGGCTGTTCAGGAAATATATCGAAAGATCGGTTATGAGGTGCTGGTCACCAGCGCCCGTACCGGGGAAGGTACGGCTGAGCTTAAGAAGCTGCTGGCTGGTCAAATTAGCGTGTTCTCCGGGCAGTCAGGTGTAGGGAAGTCCTCCATGCTTAATGCGTTGCAGCCGGGGCTAACGCTGGGGACGAGTGCTATTAGCAATAAGCTTGGGCGAGGAAAACATACAACTCGCCATGTGGAGCTGATCCCTCTGGACAATGGCGGCTTTGTAGCTGATACACCGGGTTTTAGCCAACTGGATTTTTTGGAGTTGGGTGTGGATGAGTTATCTCCCTGTTTTCGTGAATTCCAGCAGTATGCAGAGGGTTGTAAATTTCGTGGCTGCACCCATATTCACGAGCCCGGCTGTAAAGTAAGAGCGGCTGTGGAAGATGGAGATATATCGCAAGGGCGGTATGATAGTTACTTACAATTTTACCAGGAACTAAAAGATAAAAAGCGGAGGTATTGAGCATATGTTAAAAATAGCACCGTCGATTTTATCCGCTGATTTCGCCCGTTTGGGCAGTGAAGTTGCGGAAGCCGAGGCAATGGGAGCAGATTGGATTCATGTGGATGTAATGGATGGGCATTTTGTATCCAACATTACACTGGGCCCGCCTATCGTGCAGGCTATTCGTCCGCATACGACTCTTCCTCTGGATGTTCACCTGATGATTGAGCATCCTGAACGTTATATTGCTGATTTTGTAAAGGCAGGGGCCAATATTGTCACTGTTCACGCTGAGGCCTGTGTTCATTTGCATGGAGTCATTCATATGATAAAACAGCAAGGTGCGCTGGCAGGAGTAGCTCTCAATCCAGGTACTTCACCATATGCGATCAAGGAAGTACTGCCCAACGTGGATATGGTTCTAGTCATGACCGTCAATCCTGGTTTTGGAGGTCAATCCTTCATTCCGGAGACGGTGGATAAAATCAGACAGATCCGCGCTTGGCTGAAGGAAATGGGACGTCCAGATGTACATATCGAGGTAGACGGAGGTATTGCGGAGGAGACGGCACCAGTTGTATTTGAAGCCGGGGCTGATGTTCTGGTGGCAGGCAGTGCGGTGTTCGGCAGAGCAGACCGTGGAGCAGCTATTGCGTCTATTCGAGACAGTGCGGCTCGTTTGTCCTAATGAAGCTAACTGAGCCGTTATGGATGACCGTAGCGAGCATGGTGACGGCATATCTGTATGTTCGCGGACTTGTCTGATGGTATAGCCTGGGGTGGTTGTGCATAAATATGGTTACATGAGCGGGATTCTCATGTAACCATTTTTTGTGTCTTGTGGGGCAACAACCTTTGATAGGTTGCATAAACTACAGAGAACGGATGCAGGAGGATGATGGGGAGGGTGAAGCATGAAGTTTTATACGATCAAGCTGCCAAAATTTCTGGGTGGATTCGTCAAAGCCATTTTGAATACATTCCAGAAAAACTGAATTTCACGTAAGGTAAACACAGGTTGCAGAATGAAAACCAGAGGTACACAGGGCATGCTTCCCGGGCACAACGGCTCGGCAGCTCGGAAATAACGGCAGAAACGCGCGGGAAGGTGCCTGACATTTTGTCCTCCTGGAACAGTTGGATACTACATTTCGAATAATCAAAAAAGCACCCGTTTAAAACGAGGTGCCTTTTGTTTATAACATTATTTTTTTACGACTACACACGAGTCACTTTACCGGCTTTCAATGCACGAGTGCTGACATAAACACGTTTCGGTTTACCGTTAACGAGAATGCGAACTTTTTGTACGTTGACGCCCCAAGTACGGCGATTACGGTTGTTAGCGTGAGATACGTGGTTACCGCTGCTAGGCTTTTTGCCTGTTACAGAACATTTACGAGACATGATTCCACCTCCTATTCTGAAAATAACCAAGTTCCGTATGGAACAGGTCGCTCTTCAGGCCGACTGGGTCAGCCGGACTTTGTAAGTCACTAACCTGAACAAAACAATACTTTTATATAATATCATAGTCAAAAAAGCTCCGTCAACTGCTTCAAAAACTTTATTTATTTCTCTTTCGCATTATAGTACAATATGGGATAGTTATTGCTCCGATTATTCTTGTATATATTGCAATGTAAATTGTTACTCCAGTCATGCCGGACAGATCAGAGGAGGAAACCATAACCATAGTTATCATTCCTGCCGATGGTTTATTGTTGGGCGGTTGACTGGTTTTTCATATATATGACCTGTGGAAGGACGACCCGGACCATGCGTACGATAAGCTCACGAAAGTATGACATTCGTATTCGTCGTCTGGCTTTAGTATAATTCAATTGAACCTTTTAACAAGGGTGTGTAAGGTTGATTGTAAAACAAGTGTATTAAGCTAGGAAGGGGAATTCTCTTGAGTAATCGTTCTTTGAATGGAACAGATTTTACCGCAATGGTTTTAGCCGGGGCGGAACAATTACAGCAGCATGCGGAACACGTCAATTCACTAAATGTATTTCCAGTACCGGACGGTGACACAGGTACCAATATGAATTTGACGATGAGCGCGGGCGTAACGGAATTAAAGAGGGGGAATTCTTCCTCTATTGGTGTCATGTCCGGCATATTATCCAAAGGTTTGCTGATGGGAGCCCGCGGCAATTCAGGGGTTATCCTGTCCCAGTTGTTTCGTGGCTTCAGCCGTTACGCTGCCCCATACGAGGAATTGAATACCCTTCAGTTCGCATCGGCATTGCAGAGCGGGGTGGATGCGGCCTACAAGGCGGTGGTTAAGCCGGTGGAGGGTACAATTCTTACCGTGGCGAAAGAAGCAGCCAAACATGCTGTGTTTTTCTCGCGCCGGACGAACGACATCACGGAACTAATGGAAGAAGTGCTTGCTAAAGCGAAGGATACACTTGCCATGACACAGGACATGCTCCCGGTACTGAAGCAAGTGGGAGTAGTGGACTCGGGTGGACAAGGACTTGTGTATATTTATGAAGGATTTATGCAGTATCTCGAAAGCGGTCTGGTGACAGCTACAGCTGCAAAAGGCGATAAGGCTCGCCCTGCTTTTGCTCCTCAAGTAGCAGAGAGACCTACGGCTACGGTTGTTGCGCCTTCCCCGGATGCGCCGATTTCTGCGCAAGCGAAGCTTGAAACTGATAATATCGAATTTTTGTATGATATGGAATTTTTCATCAATCGGAAATTGGGCGAAGCGCAAGGTACGGCCTTTGATGAGGAAGCCTTC
This sequence comes from Paenibacillus sp. 1-18, assembly GCF_000520755.1. Classification (NCBI taxonomy): domain Bacteria; kingdom Bacillati; phylum Bacillota; class Bacilli; order Caryophanales; family Paenibacillaceae; genus Paenibacillus; species Paenibacillus sp. 1-18. The sequence goes on along the minus strand of NZ_ASSB01000339.1, from coordinate 5,169 downwards.
CGGAAAGCATTATCAGTAGATGGTGATTCTATTATCGTTATTTCAGACGATGATGTGATTAAGGTTCATGTGCATTCCAAGGCTCCGGGTGAAGTTCTGAACCTGGCCCTGCGTTACGGAGAAATCACGCAGATTCGTATTCTGAATATGCGCGAGCAGCATCGTGATTTGTTGTCTGCGGGTATGGATGGTGCTCCTGAGCCTGAGTGGTTTGCTGAAATACCAGCAGAGCCTGTACGTGAGGAGGAGCCATCAGTGCTTCCGGCTCATGAACTGGCCCCCTTTGGTTTTATCGCTGTGGCTTCTGGTGAAGGAATTGCTGATATTTTCAAAAGCCTGGGCGTCGATGTGGTACTTTCTGGCGGTCAAACCATGAATCCGAGTACAGAGGATTTTGTCAACGCGGCACGCTCGATTGCGGCTCAACATATTTTTATTCTGCCGAATAATTCCAATATTATCCTGGCGGCAGAGCAAGCACGTGAACTACTGGAAATGGAACGCTTGGTGTCGGTTATTCCAAGTAAAACGATCCCTCAGGGGATTGCGGCAGCATTTGCTTTTCAGGAGGAAGAAGCCTTTGAGGCCAATCAAGACAATATGCAAGAAGCGGTCAGCCGTGTGAAATCCGGACAGGTGACCCATGCGGTGCGGGATACGACGCTTGACGATTTGCACATTATGGCGGGCCATTATATCGGCATTCAGGATTCCAAAATTGTGGCGACCGAGGAGCACTTAATCGCAACGTCCCGTCTGTTGCTGACGAAAATGCTGGTGAGTGGCGATGAAATTGTTACGATTCTTACAGGTTCGGACGCGAAGCAAGAAGATACAGATCAGCTCGTAGCATGGCTTCAAGAGCATTATTCGGATGCTGAAGTAGAAGTTCATGAAGGTGGTCAGCCGATCTATCCTTATTTGTTCTCGGTGGAAAGCTGATGGGCTGTAGATCGCCTATCGAAGCCACCACCCAAAAGGAGGTCTGACTGATGAGCAGTACGATCATTGTGACGGATAGCACAGCTGATATTCCACAGGAGTTGGCAGACCGTCTCGGTATAGTCGTTGTACCGCTTACGGTCATGTTCGGCAGCACGGCATACCTGGATGGTATTGAAATGTCAGCGGCGCAGTTTTACAGCGAACTGGTGAAGGCTGACGAACTGCCTACAACATCACAGCCTTCACCAGCCCGTTTTTTAGAGGCTTATACGACGCTGCTGGAACAACATCCTGAAAGTCGGATTGTTTCTATCCATTTGTCCTCCGGCGTGAGCGGAACGTATCAGTCCGCTCTGCTGGGCAAATCCATGCTGGAGAAGCATGAAGATAGAGTGACCGTAGTGGATTCCAAATCAGCTTCATACGGATACGGTATGCTTGTGGTCTATGCCGCAGAGCTGGCGGCTGCCGGGCAGTCCCCGGCTGATATTGTTCAGGCTTTGGAACGTCGTAGTGAGCGTCGTTGTTTGTATTTCCTGGTGGATACACTGGAATACTTGCAAAAAGGCGGACGTATTGGCAAGGCAGCGGCTATGGTTGGTACGTTGCTTAACATTAAGCCGATTCTTTCGCTTGACAAAGAAGGTATTATTTATTCGGTTGATAAGGCGAGAGGACATAAAAAAGCGACAGCACGAATCATTGAACTGCTGGAGCGGGATTTAAAAGGCCAAAAAATTAATATTGCTATGGGTCATACGGCAGATCGCTCGGCAGCAGAAGCGTTCGAGGCGCAGCTGGCAGAACACTTTGAACTGGGAGATCGAATATATACTGAACTTGGCGCTGTGATTGGAGCCCATGTAGGGCCAGGAACGATTGGCATTTTTGTATGGCCGGCCGGAGATGAGAGGTAATATGTTGCAACTGGATCAAATACCATTGAAACAAATACACGGCGTGAGTGCTCTCAAAGAAGGAGAGCTTCACGCTTTTGGCATTTCTAACGTGCAGGACATGCTGGAATATTATCCGTTTCGGTATGAAGATTATCGCCTGCGCTCACTAAGCGAAGTGAAGGATGGAGATAAAATTACGGTACAGGCCAAAATTATGGGCATTCCGGTGCTTCAACGATACGGGCGCAAATCAAGGTTGACTTGTAAATTGATGGCTGAGGATTGGATGTTTACCGCGACATGGTTTAATCGACATTTTTTGAAGGATCAGCTGACATCAGGCCGAGAAATTGTGGTGACTGGTAAATGGGATCTTAAACGAATGCAAATGACCGTTTCGGACTCCGAGTTTCCCGATAAAGGAGTGGCCCGTTCGGGGACACTTCAGCCTGTGTACTCTATAGGCGGCAAGATTACGCAAAGCTGGATGCGGAAAACCATGAATCAGACGCTCCAGCAGTTCGGTGAAATGATTCCTGAAATTTTGCCGGAGCTGCTTGTGCGTAAATACAGCATGATGCCTCGTAAAAAGGCTATTACAGGAATACACCAGCCTGAGGACAACCGCGAGGGGCAAGAGGCTCGCCGCCGGATGGTGTATGAGGAGCTTTTTTTATTTCAGCTGAAAATGCAGGCATTCCGGGCGTTAAATCGTGGTCGAGCAGATGGGGTTGTGCATACGGTGGATAATGCTACAGTTCGTGAATTTGTGAGGTCTTTGCCTTTTGAATTAACGGATGCACAGAAGAAGGTCGAGCTGGAAATACTGCATGATCTGCGCTCGCCCTATTGTATGAACCGCCTGCTTCAAGGAGATGTCGGGTCAGGGAAAACGGTTGTTGCTGCCATAGGTTTATTTGCTACTGTGCGTTCCGGCTTTCAGGGGGCACTGATGGTGCCAACCGAAATTTTGGCCGAGCAGCATATGCGGTCGCTTTACAAGCTGTTTGAGCCCTTTGGAATTAGTGTTGGGCTACTGACAGGAAGTACAACTGGAAAGAAACGTAAGGAGCTGCTTGCTTCCCTACAGATGGGATTACTGGACATTGTGGTAGGCACCCATGCCCTTATTCAGGAGGATGTGTATTTCCGTCAGCTAGGGCTTGTCGTAACGGATGAGCAGCATAGATTTGGTGTGAACCAGCGCAGTATATTGCGTCGCAAGGGATATAATCCCGATGTGCTGACCATGACGGCAACCCCGATCCCGCGTACGCTGGCGATCACTGCTTTTGGTGATATGGATGTTTCTACGATATCAGAGCGTCCAAAGGGACGTATTCCAATTTCTACGTATTGGGTAAAGCATGATCTGATGGATCGGGTGCTCGGATTTATTTCCCGCGAGGTGGATCAGGGACGGCAGGCTTATCTGATTTGTCCGTTAATTGAGGAGTCGGATAAGCTGGATGTGCAGAACGCCATTGATTTACATATTCAAATGCAGCAGGCTTTTCCGAATTACCGCGTCGGGTTGCTGCATGGACGAATGACTCCTGCGGAAAAAGAAGAGGTTATGCGTTCTTTTTATGCGAATGAGATTCAGCTGCTCATTTCAACAACGGTTGTGGAGGTAGGGGTAGACGTGCCGAATGCGACGCTCATGATCATTATGGATGCGGATCGCTTCGGACTGTCCCAGCTGCATCAGCTGCGTGGGCGCGTTGGACGAGGCTCCCATGCCTCGTATTGTATATTGGTTGCTGATCCCAAGTCGGAGGTTGGTCAGGAGCGGATGAAGGTGATGACCGATACGGACGATGGTTTTGAGGTCGCCAGACGCGATCTGGATTTGAGAGGGCCGGGTGACTTTTTTGGCACCAAGCAGAGTGGACTACCCGAATTTCGCTTAGCAGATATGGTAGCGGATTTTGAGGTGCTGGAAAAGGCGCGTGAGGATGCAACGGATCTGATCAAGGATTCGTCCTTTTGGACATCTCCACAGTATGAAGCACTGCGTGGTTATTTGCAAAAAGAGCAGATTTTCCAAGGCGATCTCATCGACTGATTCAGCAAGAATCATGAGGTTGTTTTAATCCCTTTAATTTATATAGGCACAATGGACAGGCCAGCCGTCATATATTTGGGAATGACCGAAGATATGGGAGGTGTGGCAACATTGAGCTATCAGCAATATGGAATCAGCCCGCAATTGGTGGAGAGAATTAAGCTTAAAATGAAAAACCGTGTGCTCAAGGACCGGGTTAAGCAGCAGATCGAAGGTGTGACCAAAGCGGATCTGCAAAACAAGGCCAAGGTACGCCATCTTGTGAAGTCCACTTCTGCAATTTTGAACGAACGGCTGACGGCTGCGCAGGAGGAGCAATTGACAGCCTTTGTGCTGGCACAAAAGATTGATCCGTCTAACACATTTCATTTGATTAAGCTGTGGGGAATGTTCCGTTGATTGCATATTGGTAGGGCTACTCTAAGCATTCCACATGCTCTGTATGAAGCACAAATGGAAAAAGGATTGCCTGATGTCAGGCGATCCTTTTTTACCTGGTTTCTCTATTTGTGGTGCGTCCTTTGTCCTTGTTTCATTCCCCGGGCAATAGCCTGTATTATCGTGAAATTGTTTATTTGTAATGACCGCCAATTTTAATAGACCGCTCGATGGCCTGCCCGGCATTTGTTAACGACGATGCGCGCATAATGATGGCCTGCCCGTATCGATCCTTTAAAGTATCGGTTACCTTTTCCAAAGCCCGCAAACGCTCCTGGTCTTCAAAAAAGTCCAACTGATACAGTTGATCATCCACCAAGCCACTTAAAGTGACGCCTGCGCGCTTCACGGGCATACGGTTCCAAAGGGTATAGAAGATTTTTTTTACGGTTTCGTACACCTTTTGCGTATGGTTTGTAGGATCGGGTAGCTTCATCTGCCGTGAGAATCCGGTTGGTGCGTCGTACGGACTGCACATACAGTGAACGGTCACAACTGAGCCCATATATCCTTTACGACGCGAGTCTCGGCATACCTCCTCTGTCAGCTCAAGCAGGATGGTTTCCACCTCGGCAGCCTGAATATAATCCCGGGGGAGGGTCATCATGTGACCGATGGATTTTGGAGGGGTATCAAATGTTTCCGGCTTAACGGGGCTGTGATCGATTCCATTAGCGGTTCGCCAAAGCACTTCTGCCTGAATATTGGACTGCTTGCCGAAATGAGACAGGAACTTGCTTTGAAGCCGGGGTAAGGGAGTTTGTGCGATGTCTCCAATAGTGTGTAACCCAAGCTTCGCCAAATGCCGTTCCATACGCG
>NZ_ASSB01000338.1:0-23176 GCF_000520755.1 Paenibacillus sp. 1-18 | reverse complement strand
CGATGTTTCATTTCCATACATCATGTACACCCATACTGTTCATAAAAGTATCCCTGAAGGTAGAGGATTTAATGATTTACATTGGCACGAAGAGCTACAAATCACTTTGGTTACTAAAGGAAAAATAGTTATACAAGTTAATGGGATTGATCATGAATTAGAAACAGGCCAGGCCATTTTAATTAATAAGAGCGTCCTTCATGTCACTACGCACCTGACACATAACGGTCAATATGTCAGTTTTAATTTTCCGGAAAAGCTGCTTGCCTTTTATGCAGATAGTGCGATGGAAAAAAATTATGTACTTCCTTATATCAACTCTTCCTTAGTGTCATTAGTAATAAAGGGAGATGTTGAATGGGAAAATCAAGTACTAGAAATGCTTTGGGATATGAAAAAGAAATTTGATATGAAAAAAAACTGGGGGTGGGAATATGAGGTCTCTATCAAAACTGTACAATTATGGTTCACCTTAATTTCTAACATTTCGCTTTCTTCCGAGGAAGCACCTAAATACATGAAACTGCAGCAGGAAAGACTTCAATTGATGCTTAGCTTTATCCACCAAAACTACTCAGACAGTATAACACTGCAAGAAATTGCTGATGCAGCACATTTAAGTATTTCGGAATGCACTCGTAGTTTTAAGAAAACAATTCATATGACACCTTACGACTACTTAATTAAGTACCGTATCAAGAAAAGCAGCGAGTTATTAATTTCTACAGATTCTACAATAACTGAAATAGCCCACAGCGTGGGTTTCAATCATGTAAATCACTTTATTCAGTCTTTTAAAAAACATTATGATCGAACACCTAAAGATTTCCGGAAATTTAGAAATGAAATCAAGGATTAAAGATTATTGGAGGTACCGGGAAACACTAAGTTTAACAAAAGCAGCGGCGAACAAAAGCTTATATCCCCCCAAACATTATCGAACCGAAAGCCTCTAACGAACAAAAGAGGTCAACCAAAAACTGGCTGACCTCTTTTGTTTATTTCGAAGATTGACCTTCCAAATAAGAGACAGGCTCTTTAACCTCTACTTTGGTACCGCCAAATTCATCTTTAATGTATTTTTGAGTATCCTCATTATGGTAGAGAGCCGCTAATTTTTGCAGTCCTTTGTCATTTTCCTTAGCGGATGTAGTGACCAGGACGTTAATATTGTTTTTGGTCGCCTGACTGATTTCTTCGTGGAACAAGGAATCTTTCAGCACATTCAGGCCACCCTCTAAAGTAATCGTATTCCCGATCAATACCAAGCCCACATCTTGAATGACACGCGGTCCTGTTTTATCGTCGATCAATTCGAATTTCAGGTGTTTAGGATTGCTGGTAATATCATTGACTGTACCCAGAGCATCATCAAAGCCAGCTTTGAGCTTAATTAAACCAGCTGCCTCTAACAGCTTCAAACCTCTTGCCGTATTGGCCGGGTTATCCGCCAATGCCACCAATGCCCCGTCAGTCACTTCATTAATGCTTTTAAATTTTTGTGAATAAATCCCCATAGGCTCCAGATAAGTTGTGGCTATAGCCTTCAAATCCGCTTTGCTCTCTTTGTTGTAGCTCACCAGATACGCCCACGATTGGAACGCATTCACGTCCACATCGCCATCTCTGGTCGCATTGTTCGTCTCGATTCCACCGTTAATTTCCTTCACCTGAATGTCCAGCTTGGCATCCTTGGCTGCCTGAGATTGGGCAATATGCTTCCAAATCTGAGCGTCAGAGCCCATGGAGCCGATGACTACCTTTTGCGTTTCCGAGCCGGAAGCGGAGCTGGAGCCGTTACTTTCAGTGCTTTTATTACCGCATCCTGCGGCCGCCAATAATAAACTAATTCCTAATAGTACAGCGAATGATTTCTTCATCTATATTTCCCCCAGATCATGCTAGTATGCTAGTGCATCGTCATTCCGCCTGTAACATTAATCGCTTGTCCTGTCATATATGCGGAGAGCGGACTTGCCAGAAACAGCACCACATTGGCGACATCCTCCACCTCAGCCGTTCTCCCCAAAGGTACCTGCGAGCAGTCTTCCTCGTATATTTCTTGAGCAGTCATTCCGCGAATGATGCCCCCTTCAATCCGTTCCCGATGTTTCATCGGTGTTTCTACAATGCCGGGACATACAGCGTTGACCAAAATGTTATGGGCAGCAAGCTCAACCGCCATCACCTTGGTCAACCCGAGAACCGCATGTTTGGAGGCACAATATCCGCCCATGGCCCGATAACCATTTTTCCCGGCTTGCGAGGCAATCTGAATAATTCGCCCTGGTTTATGTGCATCCACCATTTCTTTGGCAAAACGTTTGGACGCTACATACAATCCGGTTGAATTGATTGAAAAGACTTTCTCCCAGTCGGCTAATTCGGAGTCAATGACATAATCCATCGTAGAAGTGCCTGCGCAGTTCACCAATATATCAGGAACTCCCGCTTCGCTAAACAGTACATCACACCATCTTTCGATATTATCCGGCTTGGATATGTCCAAATGAGTTTCAATCAGTTGTGAATTGACCACTCTATACGGCTCTTCATAAGAAATATCAGCAGAAATGACTTTAGCTCCACTTTGAATGAAAAGCTCGACAATCCCCTTGCCTATACCTGACTTGCCGCCTGTCACTACCGCTGTCTGATGAGATAAGTCAATCGAAATCATAGATTTTAAAATACTCTTTCAAAAGGATCGCGGCTAATGCCAGCCTCCAATACAATCTTCACATATTCCTGCGCGGAAAAAAGAGAGTGGTCCTTGTAGTTTCCGCATTCCAAAGCCGTAACCGCTGGAACCTCTGTCGTTTCCAGAATTCTTTTCAAGGTTTTTTCCAGAGCAAGTGCGATTTCCTCAGGCTCATGTTCATTCCATAAAATCAGGTAAAATCCCGTTCTGCATCCCATCGGAGAAATATCAATAATGCCTTTGATTTCATCTCGCAAATACGTCGCTAACAAATGCTCCAGCGTATGTACAGCGGCTGTTGGAAGTGCATCTTCATTCGGCTGCAAAAATCTCAAATCATACTTTTGGACCGTGCTTCCTTTTTCATCATGCTCTACTCCAGCTGCTCTTACATAAGGGGCTTTTACAATTGTGTGATCTAATTGAAAACTTTCTACTTTCGCCATTATTCTCATCCTCATTTTCTGTGTGATTTATATTTAAGCATTTTGCATAATTCTAAAAAATCAGATGTCTCAAATCAGCATTTTTGTAATTATACATCGGTTTACTCGGTTTTACCACCATAATTATTATTTTTTTTCACTTTGCATTCCCTGATCTCCTTTGCCTGCGGGTTTTGACATAGTGTACAATATATAAGGTAGTGCCTGTTTGCGAAATAGATCGAGGACATCGTAAGCCTCATTGAGGAGAATGCCCTGTGAATGAACCGGATTGGAAGCAATTGAATGCTGTCCCTTTGCCTCTACAGGAATTCCAGCTGCAGCTGGATCAGAACAGTGTGAACGCCAAGCAATTGGAGGAGTGGAGAAAAATCCCCGTCCTGTATCAGTTGGCTTTGGAGGAATTAAAGAACAAAATCAAGCTGATTCAAACCGAGTGGAAGCTGTTGGACGGTTTTAGCCCGATTGAGCATATTAAAACCCGCATCAAGGAGCCACGCAGCATCGTGGAAAAGGTTCGGCGCAAAGGGTATGAAGTTACCCTGGATAATATACTGCGGGAAATTCATGACATTGCAGGCATGCGAGTGGTATGCGCTTTTGTCAAAGATATTTACCGTCTGATGGATCACCTCCGTACACGAGAAGACATTCGTATTCTGGAGGTCAAGGACTATATTGCCCATCCCAAGCCCAACGGATATCAGAGCCTTCATGTCATTGTGGAAATTCCACTCATCCTGTTTGAAGGTACGCGCTGGATCAAGGTTGAAATTCAGCTGCGCACACTGGCTATGGATTTTTGGGCCAGCATGGAGCACATTTTGTACTATAAGTTCGATAAGAAAGTGCCTGAGCATGTCATTAACGGATTATCCGAGGCTGCACGTGCAACCTATGAGCTGGATCAGAAAATGCTGAAGCTGCGAAGCGAAATTTTATCGCTTAGCGAGGAGCAAAATCAAGAAGAATCCTCCGAGCAGCCAACTGCTGCGGAAGCTTCTTCGAAGACACTCTCCCTCGCCACGGATCACGCCGAATCCCGGCCGCAGACCTGCTAGGACTTCAATACTTATCTGGTAACTTGATCATTCGGTCAGGGCGACAACAGCCTTGGCTCAGCTTTGCTAAAACCTATGCATTCTGTAATGTACAAAAAAAGAGCCATCAAAACCACGTTCATCATGGTTTTGATGGCTCTTTTGCTCATTTTTCCAATCGAATATTATTGCTTCTCACGGATCTCTGTGCTGATTTTCTCAACGATGTCCGCAATGCTGAGCGATCCCAGACCGCCTTCGCCCCGTTTGCATGTAAGAAATAGTTCATTAAGCAATAAATTGATGTTCACGGGTACCTTCCAACTGTGAGGCTGCTTCTTAATGAACATCGCATCACACTCGTCAATTGTTCTGGCACCCGTCTTGCTTCCTCAACGTAAAGACAGCGGTAATCGCTGCTTAAGCTAACATAGTGAAGATGGTTTAACTATATACTCATTAGGCCTCGTTCATTATACAAAATATTTTCGTAGTAATTCCCTCTACATTTAATTAATTGATCATGGGTTCCATGTTCGATAATCTCGCCATTAGACACAACATATATTCGATCTGAATCTTGAATAGCATTTAATCTATGAGTTACCGTTATCTGAGTAATTTCGATGTTTTTCAAATTTTCAAAAATCTTTTTTTCTGTTAAAGGGTCCAGATTACTTGTAGCTTCGTCGAAAATTATAATCTCTGGATTGGAAGCCAGAGCACGTGCTATAGCAATTCTTTGCTTTTGACCACCAGATAAGTTCTGACCATTTTCACCAATAAAAGTATTTAACTTTAATGGAAAACCCATTACATCGTTTTTTAGTTCAACCAGATTGAGTAATTCATAAATTTGAGCATCTGTTAAGTTTCCGAACATATCAATATTATTTCTTATAGTGTTATTGATAGCCATAGGTATTTGTGTAACAGCTCCAAATAACTTATCAATGGATTCACGTTCTATTTGCTTAATGTTATTATCATTGAGAATAATTTCTCCAGAATAGCGTGAAAATACGTTTAGTAGTAATTTGGTAATCGTTGTTTTCCCACTTCCTGAAGCTCCAACAATTGCAATTTTTTCTCCCTTTTCAATAATTATATTAATGTCAATAATATCATTTTTCCCACCATCTGTATAAGCGTATGATACATTTTTTAGCTCCAAGCTTTCAAAATGTTCAATCGTTATTTCACCAGTCTGTTCATCCGTTTTATAGTTCAAAAACTCCTTTAACCGTATAATCGTTTCTTTTAAATTGCTAATTTGAGGTAGGACCACCGAAAGTGTTCTGAATGGGTTTATGAAAAAAGTCGAAAAGGTCACAAATGCAATAAGAGCTCCTAGAGTAAGCTGATCATTTTTAATTAAAATGCCACCGACCGCATATATAATAATAGGAGTGACTATATTGATAGCTGTAAGAATAGATTCCATGAGATCAGACAACTGTATTTTTTGCTTTAATAAGTTTAAACAGTCATCATACTTCTTATGAACATTGCTGCTGAGAATATTCTCAAAATGCATACTTCTTATTTGTGAAACATTGTTTAATATTTCGACCAAAATGCCATCTAAACGACTTTTATCCGCATAATAATTTTGGATCTTTTGTTTTAATTTTAAATTGAGAACATACGTAATATTCAGTTGGACTAGCGTAATTACTGCAATCAAAAAAAATAAAATAAATGATTGATACAACATCACAGCCCCGCAGAAGACTGCTGTTAATAAATCAATGAATGTCAGGATTAACATTCCTGAGAAAAAACCATAAATGTCACTTACACTATTGAAGCGACTAGCCAAATCGCCTGAGGAATGATTTTCAAAAAAAGATAAATCAATTTTAAATAATTTCTTGATCATCTGTGTAACTGTTTTTTTATATATTTCATTTTGCAACAATAAAACAACTCTTTTTTTCGACCAGTTTAATACAAAATATATAAAACCTAAAACCAAAGTGCAATTGATGATAATTATCATGTTTTCATCTTTATCCGCTTCGATCTGATTCACAATATATTGGATCACCAGAGGCGGAATTAAAATCAGGGCTTGTGTTAATATGGTAAGAAATATGGCCATTATAAATTTCTTTTTATTAATATGTATTTCTAATTTTGGTGCCTTGCTAGCATATTTTATTCCCTCTTTAGGTTTTAAACATAAAAGGACGGTATGACAATGTTCTTGGATATCAGAGAAACTCATCGTTTTTTTCCCTTCAATCGGATCCAGCATGACATAGCCTTTTTTTGTTCTTTTAGAAATAACGACATAATGATTGGTTTTTAAGCATATTATAGCCGGCAGATGTTGAATGAAATTATTTTCATCGTAGTAATCCCGAAAAGCATGGAAAGAGAATCCATGCTTTTCGGCGATTTCCTTCATCATACTTAACGTCATACCATTTCGTCCTATATGAATAGAAGCTTTTACATCTACAATACTAACTTTATGTCCGTAATATCGAAAAAGCATAGCTAAACAGGCAGGACCACAATCCGTCGTGCCGAGCTGGCGAACTAAAGGAACTTGTCTCTTACGCAACACCTATACCTTCTTTCATCAAAGGTTCACTAAAATACGTAACAGATTTCGATTGTTATATATCCAAAGCTAACACACATGGCAGGGATTCATCTAAATCCCTAAGCAAAGAATATCCCATACCAGCTAATCCCGTCATAAATCCCGGTGTTTTATGTCCAAACAGATACTCTCTACTAAAAATACTCTCTCCGTTGCATATTTTCCTAGCAATCCAATATCTACTTGCATGGATTAATTCTTCAACTGTATTATCAGGAAATAATTTATTATATTCTCGTAAAATTTCAGTATTTCCCAGATTTCCATGGCATAAACAATCATTATGGCTAAGACCAGAGGCTACGGTAGTATTCACAGCCAGTTTCATATCCTGCAGTATCCCCTGTTTCTGTTCTGAGGAACAATAAGGATACATTTTACTTCTTCCCAGAAGTATCCCGGCCGCTCCATGACACCACGCTGTCATATAAACTTTCTGGTCAGAGCTCTTTTCTCCAAAGAAAACTCTTTCATCCTTCCAGTTTTGATGCTCCAGATCATAAAGTGAATTTTCAAATTGTAGTCCAGATAACGCCGATCTAGTAAAATCTTCATTATTCGTTTCGTACCCTAGCTTACTCAAAGCAAGCGCAATACCGGAAATGCCGTGTGAAAAACCAGCTAAGGCGTTCTCACTTCCCTTTCCTAACCAGCTCACACCCCTTTCACCGTGTTGCTGGTTTTCAAGCAAAACATACCCGGCTTTACTTGCTTCTTCAATATATTTTTGATCATTCGTTAACTTGTATAGATTCAACAATGCCAAGATTGCTCCGGCATTACCAAAACAAATATCAAACCCCGTATCTCCCATAATGGCCTCACTCACTACAGCAACGTGTTTTTTAGCATAGTTTAAATATGCCTCTTCACCTGTTATTGAATATAAAATCTCATAAGTATACAACAATGATCCTTCTCCGGAAAAGGCACCGCTTGCTTCCTGGTCTAATCCCGTGCTCCGATCGCAAATCTCATCCGTGTACGAAAACAATGCGTTTTTTAATGCATTACAGATTACACTGTAATCATGACAAGGATTCAACTTATTTAGAGCATTAAAAAAAATAGCAATGCCTGTTAAGCCGTCATACAAATAGGTATTTAAAGGACGGATGTCCCAAGTCGTATCGTCGTCTTTACCGACCGCTGAAATACCAATCCAATTGACATCACTCTTATCTTCATTCAGCACACATTTCTCAAGAAGTCCATCCGCAATTTTCAAAACGGCTTTCAACCATAGCGTTTTATCTCTTAGTTCACCAGGCTTAAAATTTATCGTCGTAAAATTATTTTGCTCTTTGACTACCTCTATATCATTTAGGTTTGTTAAGCTTATTCGAATGTATCTGAGTTGTTCCTCTAAATCGGCGTCACTCAAGTTTGCTATCTTTTCATGTAAACATTTCATACTCGTTTTGGGGAAATAATCCTTAATTTCTTTATCGTCATTCCCAAACAAGGACCTTTTATCTGTATATATATAAAAATAGGGTACATCCATATTTAGCATATCCGCTATTTCCATTTTTGTAATTTCACATGAGTTGTGGATAATCTTCCAGTTACTAAACAATGTGCCCAGTAGCAGATGGCGATCCTTAGCATCTTGAAGAAAATCGGGATGATAAGAGGTATGTAACAATAAATAGTATCTTTGCGTGTCTTGTACAAGATGTCTGACTTTTAGGTTTGCAAACAGGTTTACTTTCTCTAATGTCTCTTGTTTGTTTTGCAAGACGAACATACATACATCCCTAAATCCAGAAATGACCTGATCGACAAAGCCTGAAATAGAATAACCGTCACCATTAATTGTAGGAAGATTCTGAGTGAATTTTGTTCTAGGATGTTCATAAACGAAGTGCATATCACTCGTTCCCTTAGCCTCAATTCTCGGTATTGCAACAGGGTATTCTACATTTTCTTTTCCTTTTGCCGCACTAAGATCAATTCCCCCTCCTTTACGAATCAAACGCCGTTGTGGTAATAAGCCTGAATACAGAACAGATTCTCGCAGTGTGTCGTTAATCATTGCTCGCGCGGAATCCTTTGGAAACTCTTCTTTATTATCTAAAAGAGTTTCCCCATCAATAATCACTGGATATTCTCCTGCAGCTATAAGATTTTCTTTATGTAAATCATTTGAACCTAAGATGAAATGAGTGAAAATCAATATCCCAAACCGATAATAATATCGGTTTAACGCCTCGTTATCACTACACGACGTATGGCTAACAAATTCTTCCCAGCCATATTCACCACAATCCGTTATTTTGTAATCTTTCATGGTATACTTGGCAGACGAGGATACAAACATCAAAAATTCATGATACGCTATATCTATCTTCAAGTTACGGGGCTTATAAACGATTTTCACATCATTATCGAGAGTTAATATAATGACTGTTTTTCCTTTTTGATGCGAGTCAGACATGCTTGAATTAAAAGCTGTAATATGTTTAAACTCATTCCCTCTGCAAAAATCCTGCACAATTAAGTTGTGATCTTTTTTTAATCTACTTAGCACAAGAGAATAATTGTCCACTTGATTCATTATGGCCTCATAAATCATCCTAAACAAACATGGATATATATTCATTAACTCTGTAACATAATCTTGATCACTCAAAACTCTGTTGTTATAATCCAAATATTCTTCTCGTGCATTTCTTCCGTATAGTTCATTATTTTTTTTTGATAAATGCATTTCAAAAATCAAGGTGCCGACGGAAATTTTATTTAATTGTTCAAGCAGATTGACGTAGAAATCGGTTTCCACACATTGTTCTATTGAACCCTTTACCTTCTCATTTAATTTAAACAACCCGATTTTAATAAACGGGATATAAAAGTTAAAGAAGAATAAAACTTCTTTCTCATCAAAGTTTAATGGAGAGAATATAGTATTGGTAAATTGTTTATTAAAATATATTTTTTTCAAATCAGTGATGTCAGCCCATGAAGTAAATCCATGAACTTCATACTCATCAGACGATAGAATTGTATTTAAGTTCAAGTCATAGCTTTTTTCAAAATCACTAATAATTCCTTTTCCGAGGATTTTTTCCCAATATTCATACATATTAGAATTATATATTTTATTTTCTGCATTCTGGTACTCTCTTTCAGTTATATAAGAGTATTTTAAGTTCTCCATCTGCAAACACCTCTTTTTTTCTAAAGTAACAATCTGGATCCGCCCCAATAGATAGAATTAATAAAATTCCAAATCTTTATGTCCTTTTAGTTGTCAGCTACATTTAGCAACAGGAGTACCAGTGAGTTCCCGCACATTCGTGTGTAAGCGTACAAATCGCTCCACCAGAAGTCCATGGGATTCCCCCACCTGCTGCAAAGTTTTGCAATTCTGCTTCACCAAGTTCCTCCATAACATTGCCTGCCGGATGCATAAATTCTCCTCTGCTAATTGGGTTTCTCAATTCATTTTTCATAGCTCATTTCTCCTTTACATAAATTTTATTGAGGCGGATGCGGATTGCTACTTTCCTATCAAAATCCACTAACCCTTCCAACAGAAAACATCTTATCATACCAACCTTGCCTTAACCTTGCCCTAACCTTGCCTTAACCTTGAAAATAAAATAGACTCTCCAGAAGGAGAGTCCTTAGTTAAACTGCTTAATGCTTTCTTAATGATTTATTGCCAAACTTGTCTGTCAACGGTGCAGGTGTCTTACTTCTTTTCCCCATTACAGCGATTAGAACAATAGAAATAAGAAAAATGGCGAGCAAAGTTAAATAACAAAGAGGCGAAGAGCCCCCTTCTCCTTGATAGTTTATTATATCTAGCCCTGCTGTAATTGGATACACACTAGTAAGGTCATGTCCAGAAGCAAAAGCCCCTACAAGGCCATAAAAAAACGCAAAGCCGACTCCCACCAAAAATCCGTTTGCACTATGACTTGTCAATATAATTATAGGCAAGACCGCTAAATATACACATACGTTTATGCCTATCATTTGAAAAAAAGATTGAACCAGCATTTTAGCAGCTAATCCCGGATAATGACTCAATAGAAATATAAACAATGTAAGTCCAAAGCTAACAACTCCAAGAAAAATCGCGATCAGACCTACCGTAATCAATTTTCCAATCAGCAGGCTACGAAAAGATAAAGGGACAGTCAAAATATTTTTTAATGTATCATTCACCTGTTCCCTAGTAATAATATAACCTGACATTAATGTTATTGTGGCAGGAAAAAACAAGCTGAAATTATTCCAGATGACCAAATTTGAAAAGCTCTCAAAAGTAGGTACTGTTCCGTTAGAGGCAGTCACCATATAACGTGACAATAAAACGAGCAACAGCATAGCTGCAATCCCGATCCAAATGATAGAGTAGCGCTTTAATTTGATGATTTCTGTTTTCACCAATACGCACATGTTCATTTGTTCACACCTCCCGTTTCCTATAAATCTGAATTATGGCGATATAGGACAAAATAGCCATGATCGCAATGGTGATTACGACCTGAGACAAGGGCAACATGAAAGGTGCAAGTTCAGAGTAATAATACAGCGATGGCGATACGAATACATTCCAATGCCAACGATTAATAATTGGAGAAGGGAATATACCGTATAGCAACTTTATAATGGGAATCCTAGACTGGAACCCCCCTAATATCAAAGCAAAATTAAAAACATCATAAAATAACACAATGATAATCGAAATAATATAAGAACGATTAAAAAAAACAATGGCAATGACGATTGGAAGTGTTCCCGCTGTTAATAACAATCCTGTTATTGTCCCCACTTCAAACTTATAAAGTACATCATTAATTCCACCTAAAAGCAATCCACCAATGATTGAGGAGCCTGCAGATGCAGTAGAAAAAATAAATCCAAAGATAAACAATACAATAAGTTTAGAGGTAACAATTCGAAGAGTGCTTATGGGAATCGTCCTTAGATTTTTCAAGGTATCATGGTCCCTTTCCATGAAAAATAGCATTGTCGCCACGATGCCCAAAACAAGGGGAAGCATCCAAATTTGTCCGTAACCTATAATCCCAACAAATAATTTGTCAAACACTCTCACGTTACCAAGACTGCCCTTTAATGCCAGCATAGTAAAAAGAAACGGAAATAAGAAGGCTCCCAAAATAACAAACATCACAAACTTTTTCCGTTTTAACTTTGTGAGTTCACACTTCACCAATCTAAGCAATACCCACACCTCCGGTGACTCTTTTAAAGTAATCTTCAAGTGTATCCTCACAGGTATGTGCCTCGAACAAATCTATTCCATTTTCTATAAAAAAACGGGTAATGGTCGAAATCGGCAATGATGTTTCGTACAGGCGGATACTTCGATCATTCTCCACATGAAAATTATGTGTATTAAATCTCCTTTCCAGCAGACGAGCCGCTTGTGATGCATCAGAGACAATAAAGTGGACATATTTATTATTTTTCTGTTCTAATTCTTTCAAACTTTCTTCTTCCAAAAGCACACCGTGATCAATAATTCCAATATCATCTGCCAGTAAAGAAATTTCAGATAAAATATGGCTAGAGATTAAAATCGTCTTCCCTCTTTGTGTACATAGATTCCGTATATATTCACGGATCTCAGCAATACCGATGGGATCAAGTCCATTGCTTGGCTCATCCAGTATCAGTAGCTCAGGATCGTGCATGACCGCTAACGCGATAGCCAGACGTTGCTTCATGCCAAGGGAATATTGCGAGTATAATTTTTTATCCCGAAATGCAAGCCCCACCACTTCCAGCGTGTTTTCAACAGCATTACGGCTTGAAATCCCCCGCAGATCCGCAAAAAGCTTCAGGTTTTCCGTCCCCGTCAAATTTGGATAGAAGCCCGGTGATTCAATCAGGCTGCCAATACGAGGAAGTATTTTTTTTCCGTCAGTACGAATATCCTTGCCAAAGATGTGAACCTCACCAGTTGTAGGCTGTGTAAGATTGAGCAGCATCTTCATAGTTGTCGTTTTTCCCGCACCATTACGACCTAACAATCCATAAATTCTCCCCTTTTTCACATGGATATTGAGATTGGCTACGCTTTTCTGTTCTCCAAATTGTTTGGTTAAATTAACGGTCTCAATAATATATTCGTTCATGCTCGTACTCCTTTATGTGTTTTAAGGTTACAAGTTCATTTTATTATTCCATCCTGGATTTAAACATGGAGCTAACCTAGAAATGAAGAGTCCCTACAAAAGTAAGGACTTCAAAAAACGAACAATTATTTATTTTACCAATGGAAGACAGATCTTGAACTCGGTATTTTGATTCGGTTCACTTTGAACGTTAATCGTTCCTTGGAGCTTTTTTACAAGTTGTTGTACGATAGAAAGCCCTAGTCCGCTACCTTTATGGGAGCGATTCTGATCTATTTTGTACAGCCGAGAAAATATAAACGGCAAATCCTGTTTCAGAACCCCTTTCCCATTATCTTCAACTATGATAACTACATTTGTACCTTGTTCAGCAACATGAATCGAAATACAATTGGCTCCGCTATGATCTACTACATTTTGAATTAAATTGTTTATGATGCGGAAATAAGCATCCTTATCTATCTGAACCATAATCTGTTGTTCTGGAATGGTAATGTCATATTTCATAGGGATACTTTCAAATACAGGTAACCAATCTTGTAGAATAGTGCGGGTCAGCTCTGTTAATTCCACGTTATGCAGCACAAAGGTTTCTTCATCTGAACGAAGCTTGGACCATTCAAAAAGCTTATTCACGTGCTCTTTCAAATCGTGTGATTTCAGACGTGCTATTTCGATGAACTCTTCTCTTTCATCCCCTACAACGATCCCCTTATTCACCGCATCCAAGTAGCCAATAAGCGTCGTTAAAGGTGTGCGGACGTCATGGGACAGACTGGTCATTAATTGCTTGTTCAACTCTTCAGCCCGTTTAAATTCAATGATCTGAGCATGAAGATCATATACAATCTCATTAACTTTATAACAGATTGAGGAAGTGATATCATTTGGAGCAGCGAGAATCTTACGATCCTTGTCCCCCGCTGCAATATCAGTCAGTATTTCGTAGACTTCATTTAATTTGCTCGTAATACGACAAAGCTTCGCCAACATCAATACAACAATCGTACATAAAGTACCTATGATAAGAAGCAACACTAATTTCCTCCCTATACTCCACGATTAAACCGATAGCCCATACCTTTTACGGTCTGAATATAGGTTGGATTATTCGCATCTAATTCAATTTTCTTCCTTAATCGGCTAATATATCCCATGATATTGGCATCATCATATGCGTATTGTTCTTGCCACACCCGTTCATAAATCTGCTGCTTCGTAAGGACTTTCCCTTGGTTCTCAGCAAGATAACACAAAATCTCAAACTCTTTGACCGTGAGTTCTACCTCTTCTTCATTAACTAATACGATGAAAGTTTCTAATTCAATAGTAAGTCCTTGAAAAATAAGCTTCTTTAAGCCCTCTGCGGGAGAAAAATTAAACATGGTATACCTACGAATCAGTGACAGTACTCTGGCGATAAATTCGTCCACATCAAAAGGCTTAGTCATATAATCATCAGCGCCTATTCGCAGTCCATGCACTTTATCTCGATTTTCTACTTTAGAAGTCAACATGAGCACGGGAACTTGACTAATCTCCCTAATTTTTGCAATTGTATCAAATCCGTCTATTTCTGGCATCATGATGTCAAGCACAATCAATTGGAATTCTGTATGTAGGAGCAATCTAAGACCATCATTGCCGTTGTGACAGATTACAGCGTTTATGTTTTCCTTGCCAACACATTTCTCCAGTAACTTACACAGGTCCTTATCATCATCAATAATCAGGATTGTATGATTCATCTCTCCAGCCTGATCACCCATCATCATTCGCTCCTTAATAATGTACAGTCGTTATTCATGTTCAACAAAACGGTATCCTACTCCTTTAATATTTTGTATATTCGCTGAACTCTTTTCAATTTTTTTACGGATTTTACTAATGTGAGACATGATATTATTATCATCATACATGTATTCTCTTTTCCATACTTCTTCATATATTTGTTTTTTAGTATAAATACGATTACAATTTTGGGCCAAATAGAATAAAATATCAAATTCCTTACCTTTCAATTCAACATTTCTCCCATCTATTACAACAACTCGTTTATTAGGATCTATTTCTAGCGAATTAAAGAATAATTTTTTTTCAAGCTCGGATACATTGTTTAGCACGGTATAGCGCCTAATTAAAGATTGTACCCGTGCAACGAATTCATTTCTTTCAAAGGGTTTTGTCATATAATCATCTGCCCCTAGCCTCAATGCGCAGACATTATCAACCGTTTCATTTTTAGCATTTAACATCAAAACAGGCACACAACTAGCTGTTCTTATTTTTTGTAATACCTCAAATCCGTCTATATCATTTAGCTTAACGTCCAACACAATTGAAATATATTTACCTCTAGAAAATCTTAATAAACTTTCTTGTCCCGAATGTGTGAATTCCACAGCTAGATTATTTTCGGTTAGAGCTTTAACAAGTTCCTTACACAAATTCTCATCACTTTCAATAATAAAAATTTTATGCATTTGCTAAGTTCACCTACTCCTAAAAATGAGTGTCACATACGAAAATTATAAAATTGTAATAAAAGCATTCTGGTTCTATGTATTCCATTATAATACATAATTGCAATTCAATTTAAACACCATTTATATACATATTACGGATTCTCGAATCAAGTGCAACAGAACTTCTGCTTGGCTTAGCTCTGTAAAGCCTATGTATTGGATTATTTACAAAAAAAAGAGCCATCAAAACCACATTCATCATGGCTTTGATGGCACTTTTGCTTATTTTTCCAATCGAATATTACTGCTTCTCGCGAATCTCTGTACTGATTTTCTCAATGATATCCGCAATGCTGAGTGATCCCAGATCACCTTCGCCCCGTTTGCGAACCGCTACAGTACCGGTTGTTTTTTCATTTTCCCCGATGACGAACATATATGGAACCTTCTCCAATTGCGCTTCACGGATTTTATAGCCAAGCTTCTCATTGCGAGTATCCACTTCGACACGCAGACCCGCTTGCAGCAGTGCTTCCTGCACCTGATTGGCAGTCTCGATATAGTTCTCGGATACAGGCAGCAGCTTCGCATGGACAGGCGCCAGCCACAATGGGAACGCACCTGTAAAATGCTCAGTCAGGATGCCCATGAAGCGGTCGATTGATCCGTAGATGGCACGGTGAATAACAACTGGACGGTGCTTCTGATTGTCCTCGCCCACATAAGTAAGGTCGAATTTCTCAGGCATTTGGAAGTCCAATTGAATCGTTCCGCACTGCCAGCTGCGTTTGAGCGCATCGAGAATGTGGAAGTCGATTTTCGGACCGTAAAATGCTCCATCTCCCGCATTGATACGGTAGTTGATACCCAAGTGATCCAGCACGTTTTGCAGAGCTTGCTCCGCTTGATCCCACAACGCTGGCTCGCCCATAAAGTCATCCGGACGTGTGGACAGCTCCACTGTGAAGTCAAAACCAAACACACTATACATTTCGTTAATCAGCTTGATTACGTCGGTAATCTCTTGTTCGATCTGACCAGGTGTTACAAAAATATGCGCATCATCCTGACAGAATGTACGAACACGCATCATGCCGTTCAACGCACCGGACAGCTCATGGCGATGCACTTGTCCAAATTCGGATATACGAATCGGCAGATCGCGGTAAGAATGAAGCTCATTTTTAAACACAAGCATATGTCCCGGGCAGTTCATCGGTTTCAGAGCGAATGTAGTTTCATCTACTTCGGAAAAGTACATATTTTCCTTGTAATGCTCATAGTGTCCCGATTGCTCCCACAGACGATTGTTCATCATCAGCGGTGTGCGTACTTCTTCATAGCCATGCAGGCGTTGAATCTCACGGGAGTAATCCTCCAGCGCAGTCCGAACAACCATACCTTTAGGCAGGTAGAACGGCATACCCGGCGCTTCTTCGGAGAACATGAACAGCTCCAGCTCTTTACCCAGCTTACGGTGGTCGCGTTTTTTTGCTTCCTCCAGCAGGTGCAGATGCTCATCCAGTTGTGCTTTTTTCGGGAATGCAGTTCCGTAGATACGTTGCAGCATCTTGTTATTGGAATCGCCTCTCCAGTATGCGCCCGCTACACTCAGCAGTTTAAAGGCTTTAATGCGGCCAGTAGATGGCAAATGCGGGCCACGACACAGGTCAAAAAATTCGCCTTGATCATAGATCGTAATTTCTGCATCTTCCGGCAAATCACGGATCAGTTCGAGCTTCAACGGATCTTCCAGCTCTCCAAAAATACGAGTCGCTTCCTCACGGCTGACCACACGACGTGTAATCGGCAAATTTTCCTGCGCAATCTTGGTCATTTCCTTCTCGATCTTCGCCAGATCGTCAACGGACAACGGGTTTTCGATGTCTATGTCATAGTAGAAGCCACTGTCAATGACCGGACCAATACCCAGCTTCACGTTTTTCTCGCCATAAATGCGTTTGAGGGCCTGTGCCAGCAAATGTGCTGTACTGTGACGATAAATTTCCAGACCGTCCCCACTGTCCAGTGTAATAATTTCAAGGTCAACGTTTTGATCCAAAACGGTGTTCAGATCTACAGCCTTCCCGTTCACTTTACCTGCTACTGCATTCTTTTTCAGCCCGGAGCTGATCGAACCCGCCACGTCGGCGATCGTTGCGCCCTGCTCGTACTCGCGTACGGCTCCATCCGGCAATTTCACTTGAATACTCACGATTAAAGCCTCCATTCAAATTGTGTACTATATCAAAATTGAACGCAAAAAAACGCCTCTCTCCCTCAAGGGACGAGTGCGTTCAGCTCGTGGTTCCACCCTAGTTCGGCCCGCTCCTATGCATAAAACATGCTCATGCAAGACATGCGTGACCCTCCATTGGTATCCGTTAACGGGGATAAAGCGGTAGGCGCTTACTGATGTCACTGCCACATTGCACAGCTACACGTTCAACGTCACGGCTACAAAGGGGTAACTTCACATGCGGTTGCCGGAAAAGCTCTCAGCCTTGTCTTTTCTCTCTGAACGGCCCTTCAAGGAAATCATGTCTTTGGTCAATGCCTTGAATATTACTATATGCTACAGCATTATAGATGAAATTTGCAGCTATTTCAAGAGGGTGTTTATGTAAAATGCTGTGGTATAATACTATCTAGACGGTATCGTACAGAAAAAAGTGGAGAAAGGAGGCAGAGGAAGATGCCCAAAATCATTGTTACCGAAGAACAATGGGTCCAGGAAGGAATTGAACGGTTTGCACAGGGTGGAATCGAGCAGCTCGTTATCGAAAAAATGGCTGCCTCTTTAGGATGCAGTAAAAGCAGCTTTTATTGGTATTTTGACAATCGCAACAGCTATATTCGACAGATTGTCGAGACCTGGAGGGAGCAGACGACACAGCAAGTTATGGCGGCGTCTATGGCCCATGCTACCGCAGAGGAGCGGATCAGAAACTTGCTGAACCAGATGTTCGGGACGGTGAAACGGGGAGATTTTCTGTTTTATCTACGGAAACTTTCAGCCAAGGATGAACCTTACCGCTCCATTCTGAATGAAGTGGAGCAAATGCGAATGGTGTTTATGAAAGAGCTGCTAATACAAAAAGGGATGCAGCCAGAGAAAGCCTTTCAGAGATCATGGATGCTATACCATTATTACTTAGGATGGTACGAGCGTCACAAGCATGAGACGTTAAGTGACGAATCGATTCAGCAACATATTCACATGATTTGGACGGAATGGATTTTGAACTAAGGAGGATGTTATATGTTGGATTTTCTCACCTGGACGGTTGGCGGAATTCTGCTTGTATTGAGCGGTGTGCATATATATTGGGTATTGGGCGGAAAATTCGGTTCCAAGGCAGCGATCCCAAGCACGGAAACAGGTATGCTCTTTGAGCCATCTCGAATGGGAACGACGATTGTCGCCATTTTATTAGCTTTAGCAGCCTGGCTTGTCTTTGAATTAGGGGGGGTTACACAATTGCTCTCTTTCAATTCCTTCTATTCCTATAAAGCAGGCTTGTTATCGTGTTTATTTATTTTACGTTCTATAGGAGATTTCAGATGGGTCGGTTTTTTCAAGCGGAAAAAGGGAACCGTCTTTGCAAAATGGGACAGTGTACTCTACTCGCCCCTTTGTTTTCTTTTGGGATCGGCACTTGTGGTCATTTTGTTTTTGCGCACGGATTAAGCTCTAACCCACAACTTGCAGCCTAAAAATTTGTTCCTGAAAGCCGGAAAGCAGTTATCGCAGAGCGTCCTCTGTGATGGCTGCTTTTTCAACTTGCTTTATTCGTCGGGCTCTACACTAATTCTTTGCAGCAAGTCGATGAGAATATCTTCTTCCTCGTCAGATAAATTACGGACAAGGCCAGCATTGAGTTCTTCCAGAATTCCTTGCAGGACAGGAAAAAATTCTAATGCCTTGGCCGTTGGGGACAACAGATGGGAACGACGGTCATTCGGGTCCATTTTTCGCTCAATGTAGCCGGATTCCTCCAACTGTCTCACCGAACGCGCAGTGGTTGCCTTGTCAAATTTAAGTTCATTCGTTAGCTGTTCCTGTGTGATGCCCGGACGCTGCAAAATAAGCTTTAAAAAGCTGTGCTGGCCGCCACTGCCGATTCCGTAAGGAGCCAATTTTTTGGACAAAAATTTTTGGTTTCGGCGATGTAGGTGGGAAATCAACTTTCCAATCGGTTTTTTTCTCATCAAACACACCTCATTGGCTTAAAAATTTCAAATCCACGGTTGGGACCAATGCAAAGTTTACAACAATATCGTTGCATACGCAACTAATTTGCTGTACACTAGAACCGTCATTTAGTTGCAAACGCAACTAATAGTAATGGTCCACAATAGTAATGGTCCACGATGAAGAGGTGCTAATCATGAGTTCAACCGCTGCAACCTATCAGGAAAATACCGAAATCCAGAAGAAACGATGGATGATTTTGATTGTATTGAATCTGTTCACGTTTATGTCCACCCTGGATGGAAGCATCGTCAATATTGCTCTACCGGTGTTGTCCCGCACGTTACATTTACCCGTAGCCCAAATTGAATGGGTAACAACCGCCTATTTGATGGCTATATGTACAGCTATTTTATTTTTTGGCAAGCTTGGAGATATTGTCGGCAAAATTAAAATATTCAAGATCGGCACGATCGTGTTCATTCTCGGCTCACTGTTGTGTGGTCTTAGTCCTTCGCTGCCTATGCTGCTAATCTCACGCATCATACAGGCAATCGGGGCGTCCATGACCATGGCCAATAGCCAAGGGATCGTGACGGATATCTTTCCGTCCTATGAACGAGGCAAGGCGCTTGGCCTTATCGGTACCTTCGTTTCTCTGGGTAGTATTGCCGGGCCGAGCCTGGGCGGGATTATTGTCTCCTCGCTGGGCTGGCAGTACATTTTCTGGGTCAATGTGCCGGTGGGGCTGTTGGCTGTCCTTCTGGGCTGGAAGCTTCTGCCGAAGGATTTGATCAAGGTGAAAGACAAGATCGACGTGCCCGGCAGCTTGGTGTTTGCTATTTTTATTCTCGCTTTATTCGCCGGATTGCTGCTGGGACAGCAGGTCGGATACGGAGACATCCGTATTATCGCTTCGCTGGTGGTCGCTGTGATTGCTTTTGTCGTATTCATTCGTTTGGAAATTCGCCGTCCAGGGCCGCTGCTACAGCTCGGTTTATTCAAAAACCGGTTGTTTTCGCTCAGTATATTATGCGCTTTTCTCGTCTTCGTCGCTAACTTCTGCTTTAACATCATTTCGCCCTTTTATGCGCAGAATATGCTGAATTTGTCGCCGTTTTATGCCGGCTTTCTGCTGATGCTATTTCCCATCTCCATGGTTATCGTCGCCCCTCTCAGTGGTGCGCTTTCCGATAAAATCGGATCTGAACTGCTCACTTTTGCCGGGCTTGTGGTCATGGCAATTGCCCAGATTGGCTTGGCTCGCCTCCATGCGGGCAGTCCCGTTCCGTTCGTTGGTCTGTGGGTCGCCATGCTGGGCATCGGCAGTGGCTTATTCCAATCGCCTAACAATTCGTTGATTATGTCCAAGGTCCCTCGTACGCAGCTCGGCTCAGCCGGAAGTGTCAACTCTCTGGTCCGTAACGTTGGTATGGTGGTAGGGATCACGCTGGCCACATCTATCCTGTTTTATATCATGAGCAAAGAGGCTGGATATCGCGTTACCGGATTAATTCCGGGTCACCCGGAAACTTTTCTGTCAGGAATGCATGTGGTTTTCATGACATCCGCATTCATCTGTCTTGTAGGAGCCCTGCTGACTGGCTGGCGGCTGATTGGAGCCAGACGGGCAAAGGTACAGCAGGAAAAGGGATAAAGACCGACAAAGGAACTAACCGCCCGTAGACAGAATGGTTATCGCAGAAAGCAGCATTACAACCCAAAAATGTGTTATAAGGTGGCGCTAAGATGAATTATTGCTATGAATGCGGAACAAAACTAATGGTGAAGGAGTGTGAAGGCGAAGGGCCTATCCCCTTTTGCAATACGTGCCAGGTCTTTCGGTTCCCGATATTCAGCACTGCAATCAGTACGGCTGTCTTCCATAGGCAGAGCAATAAAGTGCTGCTGATACAGCAGTACAATATCCAGGGTTTTATTTTGTTGGCGGGTTATGTGAGTAAGGGGGAATCCGCCGAGCAGACATTGGTGCGCGAGGTTATGGAAGAAGTCGGTTTACAAGTGGATGAGTATCAGTATATCCGCAGCGAGTATTTTGAACGAAGCAATACACTGATGCTGAATTTTGTGTCCATCGTGAACGATGATAGGCTGGATGTTCTCAGTGCGGAGATAGACCAGGCACGTTGGTTTACGCTGGAGGAAGCCAAACAGGCTATTTTGAAAAACAGCTTGGCTGAATCCTTCCTGCTGACCATTATTCAAAAGATTGAAGCAGGAGTCATTTGAATGGATGCAACGAGCGGAACTGTGAACCGCAAGAGAATCACCTTTTCAAGACTTCATCTTGTGGGCCACAGTTTATATGCTTGTCCCCTAGACTTCGACTAAACGTCCGTTCTCTCTCCAGGATTGCAGTATTCTTTCAAGGACCCACTGGTTTTTGTACCCGTCTTCGAACAATGGGGCACGATCCACAAGCTCCCCTCTTGCCAGCTTCACGAAGTCTCCATAGGCTGTATGATCATAGATTGCTGGGACAGTCCAAGTCTCGTATTCAGCATCCGGATGCTTGAGGTCACGCAGCACAATGCAGATATTCTCCCGGTTGTTGAGACTGGCATGCAGCGCACCAAGCTCGCCGTAGATATCAACTTCGATATCGTGATGTTTGCCAATGGCATTTTTGTGGGTGATGAATGTACCCACCGTATTATCGCCTAAAATTCCATGGAAGGAAGCGAAGTCTTCCACATCCACCTTTACAGGCAAACCTGTAACCGGATCAGGACGTTCGGGTGTAATCGTATGAAGCAGCGCTGCGACACTTTTAAATTCCCCTACCAGAAAACGAGCCAGGTCAATAATATGCGAGGCTGTATCGCCCACAACTCCAGAGCCTGCCTTGGCTGAATTATGACGCCATGTATACGGATGTTGCCGATACGGTGAGAATGCATCCATCAGATATCGGAATTGAATGTTATAAATGCTGCCCAGCTTGTGTTCATCCAGCAATTGCTTGGCATACTGGAAGGCTCTACCGTAACGATGCTTATAATGAACCAGCAAAGGTACCGGGTTCGCTGTATATAGCTTTTTCAACTGATCCGCTTCCTGCCACGTGAGTGTCAACGGTTTTTCTGCCAGGACGGCTTTGTGTTCTTCCAGCGCAATACGGATGATGTCAAAATGCACATCGTTCGGTGTCAGCGACAGAATCGCATCTACCTCCGGGTCACGGATTAAGGCTTCATAATGGGGATACTGCTTATAAGCGGGCAGCTTCAATTGTTCTCCAATATATTGAAGGCGATTGGGGTTCACATCACTGACGGCCACAATGGAAACCCCGGAGATCGTATGCAGTGATCTAATGTGATATTCAGCGATCAGGCCAAGGCCGATGACACCCATACGAATGAGTTTGGCTGGGGAGATGGAGATACTCATATGATCTGGATTCCTTTCTCTGCAATTTGACTTGATGCGTGCAGCAAATTCCTTTTTGCTATGCAGTATCACCCGTAGCCTTGCGGAATAGTCCCTACAGAAGCGACAGATATCCATAAAATAAAAAAACCTGCAATTCCACTGTGTGAACTGTGACCCGAAAGATGGACACTTTGAAAAAA
>NZ_ASSB01000337.1:0-61149 GCF_000520755.1 Paenibacillus sp. 1-18 | reverse complement strand
TGCCGAAGCGATGGAGGGCTACGGCGTAGCTGTGGCAGCGAACAAGCTGGGGCTGCCTGTGATGGAAATCCGCACGATTTCCAATGCCGTCGGTCCACGTGACCGGGCAGCCTGGCGAATCAAAGAGGCTTTGCAAGCGTTGGAAGCCGCATTTTCTACATTAACGGAGGTTATATAGATGAAAATTGCTTTTTCACCTTGTCCCAATGACACCTTTGTCTTTCATGCTCTGGCCCACGGATTGATTCCGGGCGCACCCGAGCTGGACATTACCTTTGCCGATATCGACATCACCAACAATCTGGCGATCACGCCAGATGGACTGGATATTATGAAAATCTCGTATGCCGCACTCCCTTGGGTGCTGGACGAATATGCTCTGCTGCCTTGTGGTGGCGCACTGGGCCGGGGCTGTGGGCCGCTCGTACTGACCAAAGAAGGCTCCACGGTGGAAGGCCCGGAAGCCTTGTCTGGCAAGCGTGTAGCTGTGCCAAGTGAGCGTTCCACCGCCTACCTCCTGTTTCGCCTGTGGGCAGCCAAGCATGTGCCGGGGGGTGTAGGCGAGATCGTCGTAATGCCGTTTAACCAAATCATGCCTGCTGTCCGTGACGGACATATGGATGCCGGGCTGGTTATTCACGAAGCACGCTTTACCTATCCGTCCTACGGACTCAGCAAGCAAGTCGATCTGGGCAACTGGTGGGAAGAAGATACAGGACTCCCGATCCCCCTCGGAGCGATTATTGCCCGTCGTCATCTGAATTTGGATGCTATTACAGACTGGATACGCGCCTCTGTCGAGTACGCATGGAAGCATCCTGAAGCTTCCCGCGAATATGTATTGTCCCATGCACAGGAGCTTTCACCGGATGTCGCCCAGTCGCATATCGACCTGTATGTGAACGATTTTACCGCCAATCTGGGTGACAGCGGGTATGCCGCCATCGAAGCCTTGCTCGGACGTGCCGCACAGGAAGGGCTGGTGCCTTCGTTTGATTTGGCCAAGCTGCGCCCTGCCTCCATAATCCGCTAAAACCTATAAAACCTCCCGAACGAGCACATGTCTATTCATGCGCCCAGTTCGGGAGGTTTTATCATTTCTTCGTATGGCGAATTCTCATTCTAGACTCGCATGAGTCCGTCTTTAGTTCTGTTCTTGCTCCACGACCTCGGTCTTAAACACATTATCCAGCTTGGTACCCAGTCTTTTCACCAGCGGCACCTTGATATCCCGGCTCAATTCCTTGAAAAAAGCGTCCATATCACAATTAATCTTATCCAACACAACCTTCACGGTGCCCTCTGCCAAGATCTGCTCATTCAGTTCTTCCGGTACCGTAACCGAGATATCATACTTCTTGCTTAGCGTTTTAATGTAGCGGGTAAAGATTTCGATAAGCTCCTCATTGTTGAAGTTCTCAACAGCAACTTGCCCTTTGTTCGTAAATTTCAAATTCACTCTCACGTTAGCATTTCCCCTTTTCCTTTTGACCATTTATTTTGGATAAACGTTGAACCGTACAGCGGCTCTTCAAAGAAAGGGCCTTACCGATCGTTTTAGACTCTTGTCCTTTGATATACTAAGTATAACACATTAAGTCTGTTTTCATTTCAACTTGTCGTTTTATGATAAAAAATGATACATTTTGCGCATTTTCAACATAAATTATTTCTTTTCATTCCAATTACTAGTAGGGAATCATGCAAAAATATACAAGAAACGCCTATCTCACAATAAAAAACGTTTCCATATAGTAGCTTATATAACATGAATTCACAGCGGTTTTGTACATTCCCAACCGTGTGAACGGTACTCACGCACAGCATCCCGTATATCCTCAATATCATCCGTATGCAGTAAAACAGAAGGTAAAATGACCCAATATTCATTTTCTGCCAGATCAATAAATACGTCCTCGACGTCATAATACTGCATGTCTCCAAAAGCCGTATCTCTGATTTTCTGTCCAACCAAAGGCATAAACTTGGAATCAAAGGTCTTCATCACCTTCGTGTATTCCTGTACGCCCGTTGCTGCGATC
The DNA here is from genome assembly GCF_000520755.1 of Paenibacillus sp. 1-18. Classification (NCBI taxonomy): domain Bacteria; kingdom Bacillati; phylum Bacillota; class Bacilli; order Caryophanales; family Paenibacillaceae; genus Paenibacillus; species Paenibacillus sp. 1-18. The sequence continues at coordinate 59,107 of NZ_ASSB01000337.1, read as the reverse complement.
TGTTGTGAAATAATGACGCTCAATGCTGCTACCTCCCTGACCTAATAATGCTTATTATAACCTGCCCTCAGACCATCTACAAAACCTATGAAAAAAATTCGCTCGCCTTCTCCCGATGGGCTGGCTTAATATGCATGTCCAGCACCTTTAAGGCTGTCAACACAACACCCGCGTCATCCGTGAATCCTAGTATTGGAATCACATCCGATATCGCATCCAATGGTGAAATAAAATATGCCAAGGCTCCGAAAGCTACTCCTTTGGCATAAAGAGGCGTTTCAGGATCTATCGCACAATAGTACATAGCCACTGCATCCTTCACAAAAGGAACCTTTCCGGCCGTGGACTTCACCTTTTTGAGAAATCCCTTTTTCACCTGTTCTTCCTGTTTCGGGTCATACTTGGCTTTCGTTACGTCAAAATCCTTCATAGGCTCCTCCTATTGCTGGCTGGTAAGCTTGAAAATGCCGCCTTCCCGCTTCCCAAGCGGATAATTTTGGACCGTCATTTCCACCTTCGTATTCTTATCCCATACAGGGAGCTTATTCGATTTACCGTACTCTTTCATAGCTATGTTTATGACTTCTTCTGCCTTCTTCGTCAAAGTAGTAGAAGCCATATTATATTTACCATAACCTTGATAAGCACCGCCAAAACCAAGATTGGGTTGATTATTCACATTTAAAAGCACACCCTGCAACGTACCATTCTCTGCTACATCAAAGGTCACTTTTTCCAATACAAAATCATCAGTAACGATAGATGTCTGCTCCATTGCATGCGAGATGGATGACAGGTTGGCTGCTAATTTAACCCGTTGCAGCAGTACCTCTGTATCGTTCTGTTGCTTCGTCAATGCTTGTGTTGTCCTGTGCAGTGAAGCATTCGCTGTAGTCAAAGTATTTACCTTTGTGTTCAAATTATAATTCCATACTATCAAAGCAATACATCCGAGCACAGCTATTCCTGAAATGACCGTGGCTACAACGCCAAGCTTACGAGCAGCCTGTGATTGCGGCTCCACAGACTGAGTGTGGCTGCTTAATTCCCCCATATCAAACTTCCTCTCTGTTTATATAGTCATATTTTACTATGACCTCCTTTGATGTTCTAGTATATTTTTCCTGATTCTGTACTTCTATGCATTTGGACAGGATTTCGCTTCATCAGTCTTTAAGCTTCGGTTCCCCCGTTTTCCGGGTGAAGCTGTATTTACCAGGTACACACTGCCTGCAATCAGCACCAGCCCCGCAACAAACGTCAAAGTAAGTGATTCCTTGAGTATCACCATACTAAAGATCGTGGACAGCACCGGGACCAAAAACGTATATGAGCCGACGGTTCCCGCATCTCCATTGTCGATCAGTTTAAAATAAATCATCCAGCCCATCGCAATCACGAACATCGAAATAAACAATAAAATCGCGATAAAGGAGTTTGTCCAGTGGATATCACTCCATTTTTCTGTCGCAAATCCAACCCCATTAAGCATGATGCCCCCCAGAATGAGCTGCATCGTCACCGCCCAAATGGAGTCCAGCTGCTTGCTTTTTTTCTTCATATAAATCGTTCCCAGCGCCCAGCACAATCCTGAGGCCAGACCCAACACAATGCCCAATACAGACAAATGACCTGCCATCCCGCCAGAGCTAATCACGATCACCCCGCCAAATCCAAGAACCAGCCCGATCACCTTCATAGGAAACATACGCTCACCCAACCATAGCCATGAGAATAACCCCAACAAGATCGGCTGGAGGAATACTAAAGTGGAAAATAGCCCGGCAGGCAAATAACGCAGTCCCACCGTCTGCAAACCGTAGTATCCTGCAATATTAAATATGGCCAGCACAAGATAAGTCCACCCATTCTGTCTAAGGCGCAAGGTTTCCCGGTGACGCAAAGCGAATAACAGCAAAATCAAGCCGCCCAGCAAGGTGCGAATTCCCGAAAAGAATAGCGGCGGTGTATCTGGCAAAGCCAGCTTGGTCAACGGCCAGTTGATCCCCCATACCATCACTAATATCAATACAAGCCACAGTGTAGCTTTGGGTGTTAACTTTTTCATAGATGTCTTCTCTCCTCTGGCATTTTCATCATTCTTTGCAAACACTATAAGCATCAGGCCTGTTTGCAAAGCTTTACTTTACTAGCGTATACTGTGAGCACTAATAAATAAAATGAATGTTTCCGATAAGGGAGATAACTTTTCGCTTATGACCATTACCCAAATCATGATCTTTGTCCGCGTAGCTGAAACACTAAATTTCACCCAAACTGCTCACGAGCTGCATATGACGCAGCCCGCAGTTAGCCATGCTATCGCCAGTATCGAAAATGAGCTGGAAGTTCAGCTATTGCTGCGTGATCGCAAAAAAGGCGTACTCCTAACCAATATCGGGCACAAGGTACTGCTGCAATTCCGCATGATGCTGCAAAGCATGGAAAAGGTACAGCAGCAGGTGGCTGCTGAAAAAGGGCTGGACGTTGGCACGATCACCATCGGCGCCTTTCCCTCGGCCTCAGCCTATTTTCTGCCTCCCATTATCCAGCATATTCGCCAGCACTATCCCAACCTTGTTTTTGATCTGCACGAAGGCTCCACGAATGAGGTCAAAGAATGGGTGCATACCCGAGAAATCGAAGCCGGGATCATCCTGCTACCAGATCCACAAGTAGATATAATCCCTTTATGCCAGGATAATATGGTCATCCTCCTGCCGGACGGTCACCCCTTGCAAGCACATGACAAAATAGCTATTCGAGACTTGAATCAGCAGGATATGATCTTTTGCAAGGGCGGACATGAGGTTGCCATTATGGAGGGGTTTGAACGTGAACAAAGCCAGTTACAGGCACAATTCATTACTCACAATGTCAGCACCTTGGTCAGCATGGTCCGACAAGGACTAGGTATGGGTATTGTCTCTTCACTCGCCTTGTCCACGTTCCCTCATGATCTGACCGTCAAGGAAACCACGCCATTGATTACACGCGAGATTGGTATCGCTGTGCCATCTCTGTCTAATGCTTCTTTGGCCGTACAGTTATTTGTGCGCACTGCGCAGGAGCTATTTACGGATTGATACTTAAAACCTTACGAAAAAAATAATTTTTAGGAGGTCACTTTTTATGTGCAGAACAATCAAATCATTGAATACGAGGAAAAACTGCGTAAGGCCACGTTGGCTAGTGATGTGAAGTGCTGGATGGAACCGCCGTAACTATAATTGCGTGTTTCTCTACAAGGAACAGTGGGTAGCGAACCATTGAAGCTGAAATGTGTTATACCCGTGTTTGGCACGAATTTGATGGAGCGGGCTTATCCATTTGTAGATATAGGAATAGCGCTATGCTATACTATAAACAGAAGTTGTACCACGTATCACGTGTCATATAACATATGATACGTGGGTAAAATGAGAATAGCCGCGATGGTTGCACATCGCGACTTTCTGACAAAGGCCGGTGGGCGACCACGGCGAGAATTTCATACTAGGTACGAAAAACCACCGGATAGCTAGGCGCCTAACCTATTCCCGGTGGTTTTTCTTGTCTTTACGTGATTGCTTCCAGGCCTGAACCAAAGTCTTTAGGCCAGTAGTTATACTGACCAACTTTAGCACAACGTCAAGAATCTTCACGATTAGATCAAATGACACGGCGTCACCCCCTCTCGGGCTAGCTTCGCCGCATCTTCCCACCGGTTATTTTGTCCAAATCATTATAGCATAAATGGGAAAATTGGAATATAGAGTAGGAATAGCGAAGAAATACTAGTCGTGAAGTGTCACTTTGTTTTAATAAGGTCAAGTTCAATGTGACTTCGATCGTGCAACCATAGCAGTTCATCCAGTAAAAACGTTAATCCATCCTTTCTGCGTAAACGCTCGATCAACTCTGTAACGACTTCCATAATCTCACGTTGTACATTCTTCGCCAGTTGGAGCCCCCCGCTTTCCCCATCCACATAAAGATGCGGATGATCCTCCTGTTCTACCTTGCGTACATGCCGCAGACACAATATCCCTTTTTCAAGATAAAAGAAATAGCTACGTCCATACAGGACTCCCTCAAATAATTCATACATATGAGGATCATCATCAGGTCCATAGACCATGGTAGCTCTTTTCAATTTAACCGATTCGTTCATAAATAATTACTCTCCTTCCCTTTGCAGCACAGATTTATTTATGTATTGATTATCACAAATTTATACTCTAATTCGTATATACGTTTATTAGTAATAACATATACGACTTTTAGTATAGAGTCAAGATTTATTTTACGGATATTCGTATATTGGATATAATGGATTGGAGGGTGGTGTACATATGAGAACGATTCGGGTTAAATTGAACGAAGTTATGACACAACGGGGACTTACGCAAACCCAACTTTCCGAACTATCGGGTGTTCGTCAGGCTGCTATCTCTGAAATGTCACGTAACATTCGCGAACAAATAAATCTTAAAACGCTTGTGAAAATTGCGGATGCACTGGAAATTGATGATATATCAGAATTATTAGCATTGGAAAACAACAAAAAGGACCATTAATGTTATCGGTCCTTTTCGTTAATTTTTCCTAGAGTTCAATTTGTACAGATACATCAACCTAAGACCTGGAACTTTTTCAAGTCCATAACTTCCCAAGTTTTTCCTGTTGTATCTACAACACCAGTAATTTTAACCTGTTTTTCATTTTTATGAGCATCACATGCACGTTTATAATCATCTTCGATCAATTCTACTTTTACACTATGCTTTTTATTATCATACATGGTTGAAATATTTATAGTTCCGTAGGCTGATCCAGAATTAGATGATAATTTAGAAATAAAACCTTCAATTTCAACGTCTTCTGGTTTCTTCTCCCTCAGTGCCTCAGCTATTGCTTTAATAATATGATAATCAGAAGAATCTAAAGTAATAACATCTGGTAGTTTCTCAGAATTTTCAATCATTTTTGAATATCTTATCTTAGACTCCAGTTTTATCGGCTCATCTTCGGCATAAAGCGATAGTAGTGCTTCACATATATTTGCATTTAAACCTTCATTATAGCCTCTTTCGACTAAATCGTCGAGCTTGTTCTCAGTATCATTAAAACTTTCGATTTGGTGAATTGATTTATGAATTCTTTTCATTACTCTTCTTGAAAAGGGCTCTGTAATTGCTGTATTCTCTTCTATAATGATTTCAACGTCATCGTTAATTAACGATCCTGATTCTACAGTTACAATGTAACTTCCATGGGCAGTTTGGCCTAATTTAAAAAAGTTACTATAACCAATCGCTTTTTGGGAAGCTCTCTTAAAAGCCCTTTGAGGATATTCTTCAGTATAAGCAGCCGAGACGATTAAATTCTTTAGCCCTTTTATTAAATTAGAAGCATAACTTAAAGGTATAGAACCATCCGAAGCAAATGAAGAAATGACCCTAATTTCTAGTTTATCAGCGTCCGATTCGTAGCTATTTATATCCTTTATTATTAATTCGCTACTCCTATTTTCTATAGTACTTAAAGTATTTAAAGCCGAGTAAATACGTTGTTGAAAATCTACAAAAGATTCTTTTGCAGGTAATAAAAGAGTGATGGGTTCAGAATTTTGAATTTCACGAGAGAAGACAAAAACATTGGGATTAGGAAACTCTTCATTAAGACTCCATCCTTTTCTATCCAAATAATTCATAATATTCCTCAATTTAATTAGGCTAGGTTTCATATATCTTCACCCGTTTTTACTTTATTCATTATTTGCCTCAAAGATACCTCTGTTAGCAATTGTTCTTTGGGAATACTCACCCTGACAGTGTTTGCATTTTTAGTTGGTTCCAAACCCTTTAAAGAATACCACCAAGCACAATTCTTCAAAATAGTTCCGTCTTCGGTTATATTTAACCACTGATCTTGATCCTTAGGAAGTACAAAAAGCACTAACATTCTAGGAGCACCCACTTCAGTAGCAACAAGATCATTATAGTTTTTAGCTTCCAAGTCATATTTAATGTAATCTTTTTCATATAGAACGTTTATTGTGGCTTTAAGCTGAATATCAATGCTCCAACCATTGTCGCAATATCTTCCGTTAACATTTTGGATATCTCTAAATATACCATCAAAACCGTAGTCAAAATCAGGACGCGCAAAATTCATTCCGGCTTTATGGGCTACCGCGATTGCATAAGCCTTACTAAGCCCTTCTTTAATGTGGCTTTCAATCATATGTATCTGCACCTCTGTAAATGATAAGTAAATAGTCCTAGGTTTAGGATACCACTCTATAAATCTTAATGGAATACTTTTCTTGAAAAATCATATTTTTAGTCTTCCCGCAGAAATACTTCCAAGTTTTTTATATACTGAACTATAAAATCCTATGCGCTCCTAAAGTCAGCCTGACGGCTATATCTATATCCGCTTTTCAAACTTCTTTAACTCATAAAAAAAACTCCATAACGTTATAGTAGAAACTATATCGTTTATGGAGGGAAAAATTAGCAATCCTGAAACACAGATTCTTGGATTATTGATGCTCATTATTTTTCGACTAACAAGGCTCTTCGCTTGGCTTCCCTGCATCATCACGTGTACGGAAGCTTGAACCACAGCCACATGTAGCTACGGCATTCGGGTTATGAATCGTGAAGCCGCCAGACATCCCGGATTCTTCAAAGTCGATTTCCAGTCCGTCCAGGTAGCGAATGCTTTCTTTTTCCACTACTACTTTCATATCCTGTACGTTCATATATATATCCTGATCTGTCTCATTGTCGTCAAAGCCCATGGCGTACGAAAATCCGGTACATCCACCTGGCGTAACACCCAGACGCAAAAACATATTCGGCGTTTCCTGCTGCTCCAGCATTTCCTTCAAGCGTTCAGCAGCGGAATCGGTGATGTTAATCATGGCTCCATCCTCCTCTTTTACTTCATATTCTCCTTCAGTATACTCCACTATTTGCAGGTGCTCAAGTCATGGAATGTCCTTCCCCTACGGGATAAAAGACCTGTTTTTATACTCATTTGTATTGATCACCTGTGTGGTGAGGTTTATAATAGGTGAAGAGTGTGTAAAAGAAACTGTCGGAAATTTGTCATTTCAATGGCGATGTTTTGAGACATTCATCATTGTAGCCTGGCATTGTAACATTTTTCACATATCATATATCCGCGCTGCCGGGTTCGTACCGACGGAACGGGACATCCTGTGTGCATCAAGCGCTTACGCCGCTGATCAAAGCGGACAGCCTCGCACAGAGCAACTTGAAGGAGGAATGGGCATGTCCACATTAGTTACACCCTTTACAGACCGCAGAATGGCGGAGATTGTAGAAAAGGTACAGAACGGGATTCGTTTGAACCTTGAAGACGGTATATATTTGTATGAAACTGACGATATTCTCACACTGGGTCAGTTGGCTAACGAAGCGAATTTACGCAAAAACGGAAAAAAGGTTTATTTTATTGAAAACATGAGCCTGTACTTCACCAATGTATGCGAAGCGCGCTGCGCGTTCTGCAATTTCCGCAAGGATCAGGGGGAGGACGGCTCTTATACGTTGTCCGGGCAGGAAATGATTGATTATGTAGAGCAGCATATTCATCCGGGTGTAAGAGAATTCCATATCGTCGGCGGTCATAATAATCATGTGCCTTTCCAATACTATGTAGACTCATTGAAGGCGCTAAATGAAAAATATCCTAACGTTACACTGAAAGCCTATACTGCGGCAGAAATTGATTTTTTCACACGTATTAGCGGCTTGAGTATCAAAGAGGTGCTTCAGGAACTGCAAAAGGCTGGGCTTAAAACGCTGACAGGCGGTGGCGCAGAAATTTTGTCCGACGAATATCGCAAGAAAATGCATGTTTCCAAGGCCAACGTGGACCGCTATCTGGAAGTACATCGCACGGCTCACAATCTCGGCATGAGAACCCATACGACCATGCTGTACGGTTCGGTCGAATCGTATCAGGATCGTATTGAGCATATGCTGCAAATTCGTGAATTGCAGGACGAAACGAACGGATTCATGGTATTCATTCCACTATCTATGCAGCCGAAAAGCAAAAATGCCAACATCATGCGCCGCAATTCCGCTTATGAGGATCTCAAAACCATTGCGATCAGCCGCCTGATGCTGGACAATATCGATCATGTTAAAGCCTACTTCATTAATATTGGCCCGCAATTGACGCAGGTCGCGCTTACGTTCGGCGCCTCGGACGTCCATGGCACGATTGTGCGCGAGCAAATCAGCCATGCCGCTGGTGCATTGACTCCAGCCGGTTTGACCCGTAAAGAGCTGATTTGGCTGGTCAAAGGTGCAGGACGCATCCCGGTTGAACGGGATACCTTCTATAACGAAATTGAAGTTTTCGATTAGAAATTCTCAATTACATGTATTTTTGGATTCAAATTTCCCGCGAGCATTTCATCCCCACTACTCACACCATGCAGCGTCAAGCTGTCTCGGAATACTCTGGTTTGCCTGCCACAGGCGGACCAGACTCCGGGTTTTACAACAATAATAAACTCGTGTCTGATCGGAGTGTTGAATTCGTATGTCGCCGGAGTAAGACGTTAATTAACTTTTACGTAACAAATCTTGATACGGCGAGAAGACGAACTTGCTTTTCTGATGAGGCTCCAGACCATTTGCCGGGGACACGGCAGCGAAAGGACGGCGGATTTTGATGAAAAATTTCGTTATTCTGGGGGGCGGCTACGGCGGCCTTACCATTGCCAAAGAATTGCTGGACAAACACATTCCCGACGATGTTCAACTTATTTTAGTGGACCGGATGCCCTTTCAGGGGTTGAAAACAGAATACTACGCTCTCGCGGCGGGTACGGTATCTGATTTTGATTTGCGAGTGCATTTTCCCGATGAGCAGCGTCTGATTCGCAAATATGGGGAAGTCACCTCAATGGATTTGGAGAATAAAATCGTCCATTTTCAGGATGGCGAGCCTTTGCTCTATGATCAGCTTGTGATTGCGCTGGGCTGTACGGACCGTTTTCACAATACACCAGGGGCTGAAGAGTATAGCTGCACGATCCAGTCTTTTAACCATACCCGTCAAACGTATCTGCGCTTGAATGAAATCAAGCCTTATGGACATGTTCATATTGTAGGCGGCGGTCTGAGCGGTGTTGAAATTGCTGCGGAATTACGTGAAAGCCGTTCAGATTTAAATATTACCATTATGGATCGGGGCGAGCGGGTGCTGTCGGCATTTCCGCAACGTTTGTCTGCCTACGTACACGCGTGGTTCAAGGAGCACCAAGTAAATGCACTCAACCATGTTGCGGTTTCCCGTATTGAACCGGGGGCTATTTACAACCATGACGAGCAGATTGTAACCGATGCAGTTGTATGGACCGCCGGGATTCAACCGGTAAAAATGGTGCAGGATTTGGCCGTTCCTAAAGACCCACAGGGCCGCATCGTGCTCAACGAATATTATCAGATACCGGATCATCCCGAGGTGTACGTGGTTGGGGATTGTGCCAGTCTTCCCTACTCGCCAAGCGCCCAGGCGGCAGAGGTGCAGGGCGAGCAGATTGCACACATTGTACGCGACCTGTGGAAGGGCCAAACGCCTCACCCTCATCCTCTGAAGCTGCGCGGCACATTAGGCGCACTTGGCAAGAAGGCGGGGTTCGGCTATGGCTTTATGGGTAGCACCTCATTGCGTGGGCGTGTACCGCGCCTGCTTAAGAGCGGTGTGCTCTGGAAGTCCAAACGCCATTTTGGCTGACCCAATGTCTATATAATCACAAGAAGACCCGCTCTCGGAGCAGGTCTTCTTGCATTTCAATCCAAATCAAGCTGATCCCATGCTTCGGCTTCCTTGATCTTGTTTATAATCACTTCATACAGCAGCTCTGCTGAATCTGCGGAAACAATCTCGCCGTTGACCATCGCATAGGGTTCAGCATTACACTGACCACAATTGCTAAGACAGCCGTATTCGATTACATCATAATCTGGATTTTGCTCCAGCCTGGACATAATTTCATCGGTGCCAAAATGCATATTACTGGTGCAAAATTCGATGATAGGTCTTAACATTTTTTCACCTGCTTTGGCTGACGGGCATTTTAATTTGGCCCGCTTTGTAATATAATAAATAAGGTATAGGAAAGGAGTTGAATTCTAATGAGCGAAACACAAAGCGTTCAAATGTATGACGAAGTAGCAGATGTACTGGATAAGCTCCGTCCGTTCCTGCAACGCGATGGCGGTGACGTTGAGCTGGTTGACGTTGAAGACGGCATCGTTAAGCTGAAGCTGGTAGGCGCTTGCGGTAGTTGCCCAAGTTCCACAATCACGCTGAAAGCAGGGATTGAGCGCGCTCTTCTCGAAGAAGTCGACGGCGTCCAAGAAGTGGTACAAGTATTCTAATGCTTGTTGCATAATGATCATGAGAGTCTTGACTTCGGTAACGAAGCTCAAGACTCTTTTTTGTGTACTGCATCTACCGAATCCAACTCTTAAATGGTCGGCCGAATCGGGTCCAGCCCTCCCGACACATCCATAATATTGCCTGTTATAAAATCCGAGTGTTCCTGACACAAATAGGCGATCACTCGTGCAATGTCCTCTCCACTCCCCGGACGTCCACGTGGTGTCTCTTTATCCTGCATGCCGATGACGTCGGCGATAGACATTTCCTTATTCGCTCCCCGGATATCCCCGGGACAAATCATATTTACCGTAATGCCATACGGAGCTTCCTCCACAGCCAGTGACTTTGTGAAAGACACCAGCCCCACCTTGGCGGCTGCATAGGCAGCACGATGCGGCCAAGCCCTCGCTTCTCCAGCATGACCAAAGCCAAAATGAATAATACGTCCCCATTGCCGGCTACGCATATGAGGCAATACCAGATGATCCAGCAGCATGGTACCGACCAGATTTCCCTGTATCATGGCATGAATCTCGGCTACACTGTAATCCGCAAACAGACGGCGTTCCCGGATGAACGGTCCGGCATTGTTCACCATAATATCTACACCGCCCAGCCGATCCTCGACCTCGCTGATCAGCCTCGTGATATCCTCCTGAATGGAGATATCTCCTTGTAAAGAAAGGCAGCGTACTCCTTTAGACTGGATCACCCGCTTTAGCTCATCGGCTTCAGCTTGACTATGCACATAATTCAGTGCAATATCACAGCCTTCATCAGCCAGACGCAGAGCGGTCATCTTACCTAAACCTTTGGCACTGCCTGTTATGAGTGCGACTTTGTCTCTCAACAGTTTTCCTCCTCTTCACAGAGAACGGTCACCCCCAAGTATAAAATATTTAGGCTTCGCCTACAACTCCAGGAAAAAAGAAACCCCAGTCCTCTTGTTCAAGAGATCTGGGGTTTGCGTTGTTCAACGCGCTTACACTCCCTACTTAAAATGCCGGGATAATCGCGCCTTGATATTTATCTTCAATGAATTTTTTAACTTCCGCTGATTGCAAAGCTTTCATCAGCTTTTGAATCGCTTCGGAATCTTTATTATCAGGACGTGCAACCAAAACGTTCGCATATGGAGAATCCTTGTCTTCCAGTGCCAATGCATCCTTGGTTGGATTCAGATTTGCTTCCAGAGCATAGTTCGTGTTGATCAGTGCAATGTCCACTTCAGGCAACTGACGTGGCAGCATTGCCGCTTCCAAAGTTTTGAAATCCAATTTTTTCGGGTTTTCAGTAATATCATTTACTGTAGCTTCGATATTGCTTTCGTCTTTCAGCTTGATCAGACCTTGTTTGGCTAACAGCAGCAATGCACGACCTTCATTGGTTGCATCGTTCGGAATAGCTACGGTTGCGCCATCTGGAATTTCATCAAGTTTTTTATATTTTTGGGAGTAGATACCGAATGGCTCCAGATGAACGGCACCTACAGACACCAGATTCATTTTACGCTCTTTGTTCATTACATTCAGGTAAGGTACATGTTGATAGAAGTTAGCATCCAGCTGCTTGTCGAACAACTGTACGTTGGGTTGTACGTAATCGTTAAACTGAACGACTTGAAGACGAATGCCCTCTTTTTCCAGCTGAGGTTTGATCGATTCCAAAATTTCCGCATGCGGCACAGGAGAAGCGCCTACTTTCAGCTCAACTTCGCGTGGTGCACCGCCCGTATTTCCAGTTGTTTTTGATGCATCAGATGTCGTGCTCTTCGTGCCGCAAGCAGCCAGCACCGCAATTAATGCCAAGCTTAATACGGCCAATACCCATTTCTTCATGTTATTACCCCTCCAATAGTTTGTAATGTTCAGGATTCAGATGCCTGATCAATAAGGATATCTATATGGTTTCCCTATTTTCGAGTATAATGCCGTACCAGACGATCCCCTGCCATTTGCAGCAGTTGTACCAGTACGACCATCAGCACGACGGCAACGATCATTACAGCCGTTTCATAACGGTAATAACCGTAGTTGATAGCCAGCGTACCCAGACCACCGCCCCCGATCATACCGGACATCGCCGTATAGGATACGAGTGTAACGACGGTAATAGTTAATGCGGCGAGCAATCCCGGCAGTGCCTCACGCAACAGCACCCGGCGGATGATTTGCCCAGTTGAGGCGCCCATAGCTTGCGCGGCCTCAATGACGCCCTTGTCCACTTCACGCAGCGATGTTTCGACAAGACGTGCGAAGAAAGGGGCAGCCCCGATGACCAATGGCGGAATGGTACCCAGCACCCCGGTCGAGGTACCTACCAACGATCGTGTAAAAGGAATAAGTGCAACGATCAAAATGATAAATGGTACAGAACGCAGAATGTTAACGATAAATGATAGTACAATGTATACCACCTTCATCAGAGTCAACGAAGAGCGGCTCGCCAGAAACAATAGTATACCAAGCGGCAAGCCAATAATAAAAGTGAACAGCGCGGATGCCCCAAGCATCTGAAGGGTCTCCACCGTAGAATTCCACAGTTCTTCCCAACTCACTTGCGAAAAATCGAGTTCGCTCATTGTCCGATCACCTCCACATCAAGTCCTTGCCCGGACACTTCACGCAGCGTATGCTCAATATCCTCCTGATTTCCTTCAAAACGAACGATGAGCTGTCCATAGGGTACGTTTTTGATGGTGGAGATGGTTCCCTGCAAAATCGCAAAATCAACGCCGGTCTTACGGGCCGTACGCGAAAGAATCGCATCGTACGTTTTGCTGCCCAAGAAGGAAATTCGTACTACCTGTGCCGATTCGCCGCCACCCGCGGCCGCAATTGCTGCTTGCAATTCCTCGGCATGCTCAGACTCCCGTTGGATAAAGTCCTTGGTAACCTGATGCTGTGGCTTCAAGAATACTTCCGCCACCGGCCCCTGCTCCACAATGTCGCCCTGATGAATCACGCCGACTCGATCACATATGCTTTGAATGACATGCATTTCATGCGTAATCAGCACGATAGTTAAATTAAAGCGCTGGTTAATATCCAATAGCAATTTCAGAATCGACCCTGTCGTCTGCGGATCAAGCGCTGAGGTAGCCTCGTCACACAGCAGCACATGAGGATCACTGGCAAGCGCCCGCGCAATACCTACCCGCTGCTTCTGTCCCCCTGAAAGCTGTGAAGGGTATTTTCCACTGTGTTCCTCCAGCCCAACGAGTTCCAGCAATTCTCGAACTTTCTTGTCCACCTGCTGCTTGGGCGTGTTCACCAGACGCAACGGAAATGCAATATTGTCATATACCGTCGCCGATGATAATAAATTAAAATGCTGAAAAATCATTCCGATTTTTCGGCGCTGCTTCTGTAACTGGGCTTGACTCACAGTGGTGAGATTGACATCATCCACCCATACTTCACCTGAAGTGGGCCGTTCCAATAAATTAATACAGCGAATCAGCGTGCTTTTCCCTGCTCCGGAGTGACCAATAACTCCAAATATTTCTCCACGCTTTATAGAAAGGTTCAACCCGGACAGCGCACTAACGCGTCGGTTCCCTTTGCCATAATGCTTGGTTAATTGCTTAAGCTCTATCAACGTGCTGCGACCCCCTCTACTCTTCCTTATCCTTTTAATCAGCTTTCATCTCTAGGATGTATAATCGCTCAATTTGTGTACACAAATTAAGCGATTTATACAAAAAGAGCCCCTTTCACAGAATGAAAAGGGCCCCGCTATGCGAACCTTTTCTCATCTGTCAAAAACGCTATAACTCTAGCGGTTTTGTAGGAATTAGCACCATCATGTTCCCTCCCGGTGTGTTATACCGGGAAAAAACGGGTTGCCGGGCTTCATCGGGCCAGTCCCTCCACCTCTCTGGATAAGAAAAATATGTTAAACTCCAGCCTTAGCTGTTCGTTAAGTTTGTATTTAGAATCATAATTCAAGCATTTTTCTGAAACTAGATTTCAGTATAGATAGTTTACATAGCTTTGTCAAAGGATATTTTCTAACATAATTATGGACGCACTGCCCGGTTCTCCCATTGTTTCGCTGTATAAGAAAAAACGTTTGTTAACGACCGGCACACCATATCCAAGCCCTGCTGCAAATCCTCCAGATGATGATCCAGATCTTCCAGTTGTATTTTGCCGTACAAAGCACGATGCCGTTGCCAGAGATCATCCTGCATTTCCGTATTCATATAGTGTATCTCCGTATTTCGCCGCTTACGCAGGCGATTGATGGCATCGGTGTATGTGTCCTTAATATCAATCAAATTATCGGTCAATACAGGATGCATTTTGAGGTACTTGAGCTGCCGCAGCACGGTAAAATACGAATAATGCGCCTTATACTGCCCCGTTTTTAAATCATACAGATCATTCATCCAGTTACCCAGCTTATCCAGAATGGAGAATACTCGCACAAACCCATCCTTGTAAAAGAAAACATACAATGCATAATCGGATTTTTCATCCTCGCTCATATCTTCAGCGTATCCGGCCTTCACTTTCATACGGAAAAAGGCGGCAGCATGATGGCTCTGCTCCAGCTCGTCCAGAGAGGACATCAGACCGCGTGTCAAAATATCTGCTTTACGAAAATCGTGGGTCGGATCACCACTGGCCTGAATTTGCCGCTCCAGCAGGTTTAACATGTCTGACATGCTATTCATGGCATCCAGCAGGACGCCCTTGCTCACACGTGGCGGCTCGCCCAGCAGCTTGCGTATCATGCTCACGCCTCCTTATGAATGTAAAATCCGGTTGTTCAATGAATTAGGGCGTCAAGCGAAATAACTCGTCCACCGTTGATCTACAAGCTTAACAATATCCTCACGTGGCAACACTTCATCAGGGTAGCCTGGCTTCATACGCGCATCCACTACAATCGGCAGCTTATAGTTCAGGTGATGCAAACGCACTTCGCTGTCGGCGTACATATCCGTAGCCGGGTTAAAGCGTGTGAATACCGTCCACAGGAACGAGGCTTGGGAGCGAACCACTTCTTTGGCATCGTCCACGATAAAGACGAGCGGCCATTCTTGCTCACCCGCAGCTAATCGCTCCAATACACGCGCTGCCAATTCTGGCTCTTGCTCAAAGGACGCACCTGATACAACAAGGCAGCCTCCGCAGTACGGCTTAATTTCACGAATACCCGGCAGGTCTCCTCCCTCATAGGTACGAGGCAATTCACGTATCGGCTCGCCTACGCCCATCAGAATCGCTTTACTGCCGTGATTCAGCTTGCGGCCCGTATAATCAAGTGTATCGTGGGACGTATGATTGAAAATGAACAAATCCCTTGCTGGATTAAATCGCTCCAGAATCGTTTCCAGCAGCAGGTTAAAATCGGATAAATCAATAACCCGATCTGTCAGCATCAGGAATTTGGTTAATGACAATTGGCCTTGGCCCAAAATGGTAAAGCCAGATACCAGCGCTTCACGGGAGTAGCTTTCACGCACAACGGCCGCTGCCAGCGCATGTACGCCCGTTTCGGCATAAGCCCACAAGGACTTGACTGAGGGCATCACAAGCGGATAGGCAGGCGACAACAGACGCTGTAAAAATTCGCCGAGATAGTAATCCTCCTGACGTGGTTTACCTACAATGGTTGCCGGATATATAGCATCCTTGCGGTGATACATATGCTTGACATGAAATACAGGGAAATCATGCTGTAATGAGTAGTAGCCAAAATGATCGCCAAACGGTCCTTCCGGACGGCGTTCATGAGGCGGTACATAGCCACTGATCGCAAATTCGGCCTCTGCCGGAATCCGGTGACCACCAAGCGGGTCTTCTGTCATCGGCAGCTTGCCTCCCATGATAAGCGAGGCCAGCAACAGCTCAGGCAGGTTCTCCGGTGCCGGAGCAATCGCAGATGCAATCAGAGCAGGCGGTCCACCGATGATTATCGTTGTAGGCAATGGCTCATTACGCAGCTCGGCTTCATGATAATGAAAGCCGCCGCCTTTATGAATTTGCCAGTGAATTCCTGTCGTCTGATCATCATAAATCTGAATACGGTACATACCGAGATTATGATCCTTGGAATGCCCCGGCTTTTCGGTATATACGAGCGGAAGCGTAATGAACGGTCCTCCATCCTCATGCCAACTCGTGACTCTAGGCAGTGGAGCCAGCGGAGCCTCTGTCCGCCGAACTCCCAATATAGGAGCCTCGCTATGGGATACCGTTTTCAGTCCTACTTTTAGCATGTCCTTAATGAGGCCACGTTCATTCCATAAAGCTTTGGGGGTAGGTGGAAGCAGGGTTTTGGTCGCTCCAACAATCGCATCCATCAATTGCTCCGGACGAGGACCAAAAGCCATGTCTACACGACGATTCGTACCAAACAGATTACTAGCTACCGGAAAAGGAGTTCCTTTTACATTCGTGAACAGTAGTGCCGGTCCTTCTTCCTCAATCACTCTCCGATGGATCTCGGCCAGCTCCAAATAAGGATCGACAGGCGCTTCTATAATTTTAAGATGATTTTCTTTACGCAGCGCTTCAATGAATTGGCGCAAATTCTGGTAGATCAACTGACGACTCCTCCTAAGCAAATCAAGCCCTCGAGAAACTCGTGGGCCTGGTTTGTTTCTTATATGCTATTATACGTGTTTAAACGCCCCTTGGGCAAAATATCCGTTTGACTATCCAAGAAATGCTTAGGTACGTTGGATTTGCGCCGGAACAAGGTTGCGATCCGGCGACAATTGCCATACACGATAACTCAGATAAACCAAAATGGAGAACAACGATGCAATCACCAGCATATGTCCTAGCACGACAAACATGTAAATTTCAGGTCTGGTAACGTACAGCAAGCTAATTCCAATAATGACCTGGAGTGTTATTAGCAGTACCGAAACAGCTCCCAATGTACGAATGTCCCGGTGATTCGGGTGATAGCGGTATGAGTAGTGACCCACGGCCAAGATAATGACGAACAGCAGACCGGCTGATATCTGATGAAGCAGCAGTGGAGATATAAAGCCCCCGATATTTATAACCTTCTGGATGACCGAGTGACTGAGCAACGCCCCTGAATAGATAGCAATATAGGTATAAATCGTCGATAGCCATATAAAGTTACGAAAGCCCCGACTGACAGACCCAGGAATCAGACGCGGGGTGTAGCGTGAATCCGCATGCTCCTGCCAGGCCCCCAGCGTCATCATGGTCGCACTGGCAAATGCAATAAGCGCAAAGCCAAAATGAAGTCCCATGACTGCCGCCGATTGGGAGAAGACGACAGCCAACGCCCCCATCGCACCTTGTATGATGACAAACATGAGCGTTAACAGCGAGAATAGCTGCAAATCCTTCCGGTGCTTCATAAACAGCAAAAAGCCGACAAATGAGGCGATAGAAAGAATCCCGGCCATGGCACTTACGGAGCGATGAGAGAACTCAATAAGGGATGCGATCGTATGTGCCGGAACCAGCTTACCATTGCAAAGCGGGAAGTCCCGTCCACAGCCCAGTCCCGAATCGGTCCGCGTCACAACACCTCCACCGAAGGTAGCCAAAAACATGACAATACATGTTACGAGTGCCAGCCACTTTAATATTCTGATTTTGTTATTCAAAGAACTCACCCGTATCCTTCCAAATATAATATTTATTCACTATATATGTTGTGAAATGATCACTTAAAGTAATTATAACTGATATATCGTTCCTTGACATACGCGTTTTGTTGACAAAATGTGAACGTGTCCGTAAGAAAACCGCCTCCTTTATCAGGAGGCGGTTTTCTGATTGTCTTGATGATTATGGTTCCCTTCGGAGTCATGCATATACTGCATCCATTATTTGGCCAGGTTAGCGTGAACTTCAACAGCCCGATCCAAAAATTGCTCGATTTCTTCACGGGATTTACGCAGTCTGTTGACCAGACGTACCAGCTCGCGCCCTTCGCTGTAAGCGATAAAGCTGGGAATACCCAACACATTTTGCTCTTGGCTGACGCTTTCGGCCTGCTCTACATCAATTTCAATTAATGTAAGCTTGTCTGCATATTGTTGCTCTACATCAGGCATAAACGGATCAATAAAATGGCAATCCCCACACCAGTCCGCCTTAAACACAGCCACGGTTACGCCAGAAGTTGATATTGCCTTATTAAAGTCTTCATGAGAGACGATTTTTTGCATACATTTTTCCTCCTTAGATTCGGTTGTAAAAAAGAGCTTACTCCTCTATTGTAACGCTAAACAACGCTTTTGATAAGACAAGTACGGTTTTGGGCATACTAATGCATATACCGGAGTGAATCTGAATACCGTGAAAGGAGGTTATCAAGACATGTCTCTCACCGAATGGTTCCATGTAGCAACAAAGCAGCTTCAAGGCGGGCTAAAGCTACTCGGTTCTGTTCCGCGTGTTGCGGAGGAGGCTTGGGAGGGCAAACGGGCGGCCTGGACTGAATCCCGCAAGTTGCGTTATCCACTGCGTGAGCTGCCATGGGATTATCATGCCGCACAGGCCGCAATGGATGAAGCTGAAGCGCTAATGATGACGAACGGACCAGCTACGCGCCCCTCTTCTCTGAATATGCCCTTATGCGAAACAGACTGTGAGCTGCTGGAGCAGATCAAGAACGCTACTGCGCACGAGAACCGCAGCAACATCACACGAACTGCAGCTTACCTCGAATGCTATCGTGGCTATCCGGAATTGCATTGGGCACTATTGGCTCATCTCGTTTCTCGTAATGGCGGTTATAATATGACCGATCTCAAAGGCAGCCTGATCGGCAATCTGTTCAACGAGCAGGAAAAGGAGTGGCTATATCGGCTACTGGAGCGCTGCAACGCCCTTATTTTTCAGGATGCTTATCCGCAGCTGCAACTTTACATGCACAGCCGTCATTTGGGGCGAAGCTGCTTTCATTTATTGCCCTATTTTCACGTATCGCCATTCATGAGACCCTTTTGGGAACGCTTCTGGGCTTGGCGGGATAGCTCTCTATTGACCGTTGCTCTCATTATTAACGAACAAAACTATATTGAGGGGCGCGTTGTAAAAGATCCTTATTTTCAAAAATTTGTAATGCACAAGCCTGGCTTTTATTTGCATGATTGGCTTCAGCTCAACCAGGTGATATTCCCACTTGGGTTGAACGGCGGACTCGCAGGACTTGTGATGGAGCGTTTTGGCCATCTGGACGAGCGAATTGGCTTTGGGAAAAGTCTTTATGCCATCCTGTTCGGTCACCAGCAGGTGCTGGATCAAGTGTCAGCATTCGTTGCCAGCGTGCCGCATACGGGTTCTCGTAGCGACTATTGGCCCGGACTGTTTACCCCGAACGAACAAAAAGCGTTGCATTCTCCGAAAGAGAGCGCAACGCTTTTAGCCCATGAATGGCTACTGCCAGGACAACGTCTGTACAGCCCGGAATTGAACGCCGTCTGGTCGGATACGGCTTATGATCCAATTCCCCGTTACGACTGGTTTCAGGCAGGCTCCACGCTCGGGCATCTGAGCGAGCCAAGACGACCACTGTTATTTGCTATGCGGCATGAGCATCGCCATAGCATCCAAAAAACAGCAATGGCCCACGACACCCATGCCAGCCTGCGGCCTTTCCACTAACAAAGCCGAAAGCTATCTATGCTTCTTAGCCTTGTTGTCCTGAAGACTCACGCTGAAGACGCATCAGCGGACGCAGTACCTTTTGCAATATACGTGGATAATTGCCGAGCTCGTCTCTGCGAAGCACACCCAGCACAACCAGCAGGATCAGGTAACATACCAGTACAACCGCTCCGGCAATACAGCATGCGATTAAGAAGGCCACGCGTGCAGGCAAAAGATGAACCAGCAAAATGCAAGCTTCATTCACACCGTATCCGATGGCTCCCGAGACTACGACTGTCACCAAAAAACCTGCCCAGCGTCGGCCCATGATGGAGAAGGAAACGATCCCTTTGAGCACTCTCAAGTTCAACAGCGTTATCACGAGGAAACATAATCCGGTCGCAGCAAGGATGCCATAAATTCCAAGCCAGCTAGCCAGCAGCCAGCTTGCCACAGATTTAACCAAGATACCAAACATAACATTAACCATTGAAATACGCGGCTTGCCCATACCAATTAAAATTGAGTTGGACGTCATCATTGTAATCTGGAATATCGTCCCAAGTGTTAAAACAGCGATAATCCCGCTTCCTCCAAGCGAGCTGAACAGTAAGCCATTAATGGAATAGGCGGTTACACATAAAGCCAGCACAATCGGCATTCCGGTCAAAATAGAGATACGCAAGGCCAGCGTCATCTGATTTTGCAAATGGCGTTCATCCTTGCGGGCAAAAGCCGCCGAAATGATCGGAATGAGCGATGTGCTAAGCGCAATGGCTAAAATCGGCGGAATTCCCGCCACACTTTGTGCCCGCGACCCTAGATAACCCAATTGGGTAGTGGCCTGATCCAATCCAATCTGACCAGACAGCAGTCTAACCACAATCGACGTATCAATAAAATAGACCGCCGGAACCGTCAGGGATGACAATACGATGGGAATAGACAGGGTGAAAATGTCTTTGTAAATGCGCAGCATCGGCAGCGCGGAGCTTTCCTCCTGGAATTGCTCCTGTCGATCCTTGTGATCCTGGCGACGCAATTTCACCGTGTAGTACAACATAACCGCCAGTGCGGCGATGCTCCCCATGACACCCCCAAAGGATGCCCCGGCCGCAACCTCACGGTCTCCATAACCCAGCTTCAAAATAATAAAAGCGAGTATAATAGCGGTCGCCACCCGTGCAACCTGCTCCACAATTTGTGAAATTCCGCCTGCGGTCATATTGCCTCGTCCTTGGAAGTACCCGCGCATCATGGCAATGGCGGGAAACAACAGCAAGGCTGGTGCCAAAGCCTGAATAGCCAAAGCGGACTGTGGAACCCCTGCTACATGCTTAGCAAAATAAGGCGCTCCAAAATACAGCACCGCAGTGATGACAATGCCTGCCACGGCCGCAAATAACAAAGCCGCATGATACACACGTCGCGCCTCCGAAGGCCGGTTCAGCGCATAGCGCTCCGAAACCATTTTGCTTAATGTACTAGGAATGCCGGCTGTAGCCACAGTTAGCAGCATCAAATAAGCATTGTTCGCAATGGTAAACGAGGCGTTCCCCACGGAACCGAGCAAATGCTCCAATGGAACACGCTGTACCAGGCCAAGCACTCTGGCCACCAAGGCGGCGGCAGCTAAAATAAGCGTGCCTTTAAGGAATGTTTCTTTATTGGACAAAATGCGTTCCCTTCTTTCTTGCTGTTCACATGCATGCAAAAGCCCCGCGAAAGCAGTCATGGCCTGAGCCATCACCGGTGCGGAGCCGCATGTCGATTCTGTCTCTGCAAATCATAATAACGAGTTCTCCGTTATAACACCCAAATCAAGAATACTAAAATCATAGCAAGCTGCAAAATCACTTTCATCACAGTGCTGGTAAACAGGCCCAATACGGAGCCGAAGCCTACTTTTATGGCTCGATCCAGCGGAGCTTTGCCAATCAGCTCACCCAGCACAGCACCGATAAATGGCCCCAAAATCAGGCCGAATGCCGGAATAACGAAGGGCCCAATAATAATCCCGACCGTGCTGAGGATCGCCGACAGACGCGAACCGCCAAATCGCTTGACTCCCCACGCATTAACAGCATAGTCCGCAACAAAAAGTGCAACCACGATTAGTGTTTGTATAATCCAAAATAACTTACTATATGAAGAAAACGAGAAAAACCAACCGTACACAAAAAAAGCAAAATAGATAGCGAGCGCCCCCGGCAATACGGGATATACCGCCCCGGCCATGCCAACAATGAACAGCACGACAATAACAATCCAGCCTACAACGTCCATGGGCCCCCTCCTTCTTGTCCATTCATCCCATATGCAGCCTCATGCGTTCTATTAAAACGTTCTAGTAAGCCGTTCTTTTAAACAAGTATATAATCACGGATGACTTCTACGATACCGTCGTCATTGTTGGACGCCACGACCAGATCAGCCGCTTCTTTTACCGTGTCCTGAGCATTGCCCATCGCTACACCTAGTCCAGCCGCTTGAATGACGGCCAGGTCATTCAGACTGTCGCCAACCGCAACCACCTGGTCCATTGTAATTCCCAACAGATCGCACACTTCAGCGATTCCACTTGCTTTTGATATGCCAGCCGGGTTAATTTCCAGATTCGTCATTGAGGAGTTGGAAATTTCAAGTCCTCCCATATCCTGAAGCTGGAGTAAAATTTGATGGCGAATTTCGTCATTTTCCGTATTATAACCAAATTTGAGCCATTCCTGTGTGTCTAATGTATCAGGCCAACGGTCTTTGTTATATAATTCCTCTGTTGAGTAAGCCCAAAACCAGGAGTCTGTTTCAACAGCAATCTGGTGCATCTTGCGAACAAGCTCCCGATCAAGCAAATAACGGCGCCACAGCTCATGAGGTGATTTCCATACCTCACTGCCGTTTACCGTTACCATTGGCGTTTCCAAGCCGAGCTGCTGGCCATAGGGCAGAGCATACATCGCTGCCCGTCCGGTAGACAGGCATACATGAATTCCCTCATGAATCGCCTTGTTAATCCAGTTAATCGTATCTAGGGTAATCTCCTGATTGTCGTTCAGCAGAGTTCCATCCATATCGAGCGCCAGCAGTTTGTATTTATATTGGTTCTCTCCCATAGTTTCTCTTCCTCCTGTAATGTCCCATATGTCCAACGACATTTTACCATGAAAAAGAGAAGCCCACAAAAGAATTCAAGTCCTTACTTCGATGTCTGCGGCTTTTTTGGGGTACCATCCAGCCCGTATACCTCGTCATACGCATCAAATATTTTACGTGCCACCGGCCCGGCGCTCGTCGCGCCAAAGCCCCCTTCGGGAATAATAACCGCTACGGCCAGCTTCGGATTTTGCCGCGGTGCAAAAGCGATGAACACCCCGTTATCTTTAACAGCACGTCCCACCACCTGCTCAGAAGTCCCTGTTTTACGTGCATAATCATACGGAAATCCGTTAAAAGCTTTGACATCTGTAGCCATACCGCGAATGATCGTATTCCAGTACGTTTCGGGAAAAGCGACCACATTCAGCACCTTTGGCTTCAATTCACGCACGAGATTCCCTTGATCATCCACAATCTTGCTGGCCAAATGAGGCTGCATACGCTTGCCCTTTGTTGCCAGTACAGTCGTATATTGAGCCAGCTGCATCGTCGTGTATTTCCCTTGTTGGCCGAAGGATGCCTGCACCAAGCGCGTCAGCGCACTTTCCTGCTTGCTCATATACTCAAGTCTGCCCGCCCATTCGCCCGGCAAATCTACTTCAGTCGGCACGCCTAATCCAAATTCCTTCATATACTTGTCCCATACATCAATCCCCTGATGCATCCCTACATTACTTCCGTATTTGTCATACAGCGGCTTGCCGATCATATCCACCATAAACGTATTGGATGAAAATTCAATGGCTTTGTCTGGGGTCAAACTACCGTACACATGTCCGCCCGAATTACCGACACGGCTGGATTGATTTTTTCCGTAATACGCGCTCCCTGTATCCAAATAAGTTTGTCCAGGTGAAAACAAGTTTTCCTCCAACCCGATCAGCACCGTCAACGGTTTAATAGTTGAACCCAGCAGCACGGAGGACTCCGGGTGCGGACCCGATTTTCCACTCGGTACAGATTTAATCGTTCCGTTCCCCATTTTATGCTGAATTTCACTATATACCGAAGGCGAAGTACTTCCAGTTTTCCATACATTAGGGTCATAATCCGGCATACTGGCCATCGCTACGACATTTCCTGTCTCGACCTCCATCGCTACAGCAAAGCCCGTGGTGGCATCTTGGTGGAGCTTTCCGGATACCGGATGAGTATGAAGCCAGCGAAGCTGATCCATAATCGCCTGCTCGGTTTTTTGCTGAATTTCCTTGTTGATGGTGGAATAGAGATGATGTCCTTTTTGCGGAGGAGTCATCGATTCAACGCCCTCCGGCATGCTGCTCGGATTGACTTCTACCGTTTTATAGCCGTTTTTTCCTCTCAGCTCGTCCTGGTACTGCAGCTCCAGACCATCATATCCGACCGTTTCACTTTCCAGGTAAACCTGTTCTGGTCTTAGAACCTCCGAATTGGCTTGGTGCAGCTCTTTATATTTGGTTCGATTCGCACGTGCTCCTTTGAACTTATACATATATCCAATCGCTTGGACCGCTACCCGATCCGGGTCATAATGGCGGACACTTTCTTCTACTACCTCCACACCGGGAAATTCCTTTTTGTGCTCCAGAAAATATGCAATCTCCTCCCGGCTCAAGTCGGATTTGACCAAACGCGGGGTAAATCCCCTATATTGATTATAGTCCGGGTCCAGGCGTTTCTTAATTTCCGCTGCATCAAGCTTTTCCCCATCTTTATGTCCCAATTTATTTAGTTTGGCAGCGAGCTTATCTGCAAAAACATTAAGCTCAGGAAGCAGCCTTTCCCCAGGCTTACGGACCTTCTCTGCACGCTTGCTATAATCCTTGGACAAGGTTACATACAGGGATTGTACCGGAGCTGAATACGCCAGTTTCACCTTACCCGTAGAGTCATAAATCGTGCCACGACTCGGAGCTAACGGGACATTTTTGGTATTCACGGACTGCTGCAGCCCCTTTAGCTCCTCGGATTGTACAAACTGCAGTACAGCTAGTCTGGTAATGATAAGGGCAAACAGCACAAAAGCACTGAAAAAAATAAGGTTCATTCGAAAGGTCGTCCGTTTTTTGTATGTCTCCTCGTTCTCTTCATTATTTTTCTTTTTGAATGAAAATTTTTTATCCAAACCACTTTTGTCCATACAGTCTGATCAATACTCCTTTCACTGGATCTCATATTCCTGATCCTACCATAAGTAGCGCAAATAACGATGAATTTAACGATGACAATTTTGTAAGAAATCATACAAAAAAAAAGCTTCCCTCAGCATAAGCTAAGAGAAGCTTTATAAAATGAAATTATTGTATGAATTGATTATGGCTGTTTGACTGTATTAGGGTCGGTTGTCGTGGCATCCTTTTTCTTCGGAACACCGTCCAGACCATATACTTCATCATAAGCATCAAAGATTTTACGTGCCACAGGTCCGGCGCTAAAAGCCCCGAAGCCTCCTTCAGGAATGACAACGGCTACGGCCAGCTTCGGATTCTTTCGAGGTGCAAAGGCGATAAATACCCCGTTATCCTTCAGCTTGCCGCCTACGCTTTGCTGCGATGTACCTGTTTTGCGGGCAAAGTCATAAGGGAAACCATTAAATGCACTGACGTCGGTCGACATCCCACGTATAACCTCATTCCAATAGGCATCCGGGAAATCCACTTCATTCAGCACTTTAGGCTTAATAGTTTGAACCACATTGCCGTTGGTATCTTTAATTTGGCTGACCAGATGCGGCTCCATCCGTTTGCCCTTGTTTGCAATCATCGCTGCATATTGCGCAAGTTGCATAGGTGTATATTTACCTTGTTGCCCAAAAGATGCATAAACCAATTTGGAAAGTGCTGATTCTGTTTTGCTCCTCGCGTACTCCCGATACCCCAGGAACTCACCAGGCAAGTCTACTCCAGTAGGAACGCCTAGTCCAAACTCCTTCATGTAACGGTCCCATACGTTGACGCCCTGGTCTTCTGAGGTGTTATTAATATATTTGTTGTATAAGCGCTTGCCAACCATGTCGACCATAAATACATTGGAGGAATGGCGAATCGCGGAAGCTGGGTCTAACGAGCCGTATACATGACCAGATGAGTTTCGCACCCGCGAAGAGTTGTTACGTCCGAAATAAGCCGCACCTGTATCTTGGTAATACGTATTTGTTGTAAACAGTCCTTCTTCCAATCCAATAAGAACAGACAACGGTTTAATAGTTGATCCAAGAAGTACAGTAGAATCAGGATGCTGTCCAGATTGACCAGATCCAACGTTCTTAATTGTACCGTTTTGATAAACATGTTCAATCTCTTTATATTTTTCTGTCGAAATATTACCGGTTTGCCAATAGTTAGCATCATAATCCGGCATGCTCGCCATGGCTACAACATTACCAGTATCCACTTCCATAGCAACCGCAAAGCCGGTTTTGGCATAAGGGTGTGTACTACCAGATACAGCATGGGTATGCAACCATCTCAATTGATCCATAATAGCATTTTCCGTCTTAACCTGAATCTCTTTGTTAATCGTTGAATAGATATTATCTCCTTTTTCCGGAGGAGTAACGGAATCTACACCTTCCGCCATATTGCGCGGATCTATCGGGACGGTTTTATAGCCATTTTTTCCTCGTAGCTGTTCTTGGTATTGCAGCTCCAGTCCATCAAAGCCGACAGATTCATTATCCATATATATGAGGCCAGGATCACTATCAGCGGAGAGAGACTTCTGAATTTCTTTATATTTAGGCAACGTTTCACGCGCACTTTTATAGCTTTTAATGTAGCCGACCGTTTGGACAGCCACCGTATCAGGATCATAATGGCGTACCGTTTCCTCTACGACGTCTACCCCTGGAAATTCGCTCTTATGCTGCATGAAATAAGCGACTTCTTCTTTACTGAGATTCGTTTTAATCAGACGGGGCGTAAAACCGCTAAACCGTTGATAGTTTCGATCCATCGCATCCATAATTTGTGCAGCCGTCATTTTCGGTTCGTCTTTATTCCCATATTCAGCAAAGCGATTCGCCAGCCTTTGCGTCATATTCTCCAGCTCAGGCAACAGCTTTTTATCAGGATCACGCTTTTCTTCCACGCCGTCACTATAATTCTTGGAGAGTGTGATATACAGCGATTGTACAGGTGTAGAATACGCCAGCCTGTTCTGCCCGGTTGCATCGTAAATCGTTCCGCGAATCGGCGTAAGCGGTACATTTTTAGTAACATTACTGGCCTCCTGCTGCTTAAGCTGAGGTCCCTCTACAAATTGAAGTATCGCCAGTCTTACAATGATCACTGTAAATATAATGAACGAGCTGAAAAAAAACAGATTGATCCTGAAGCTGAATCTTTTTCGGTCGGACGACTCGTTGTCTTTTCCCTGCTCGTTGTCCATCTTTCTCATGTGCCCTTCTCCACTCCTTTTAAATCACTTTATCCTTGACATGGGTCTGGGCAAAACCAGGCGGATTAAACCAATCTCCGCTTTGCGCCCAGGTCGGGTCTAGCGGTACCCACTGATGCGAGCCGCTTAAATATACTTCATTCCAGGCATGTGGTCCATAGCCTCCCTGTCCGTTATACCCGAGCCCGGTTACAACCTTGACCTGAAGCCCCTGAGATCGGGCCATCACCGCGTACAAGCGAGCATAATCAATGCAGACTCCCTTACGTGTATCAAATGTATCCCTTGGGGTCTGCTCATGCCATTCGCCCCTTTGCTCATAATCTTCTACCTTGCCATAGTCATAGCTGATGCGGGTGCCTACCCACTCATACAACGCTCTGGCTTTTTGCTCATCACTGTTAGCCCCTTGTGTAATTTTGGCCGCAGCCTGACTAATATCGTTCGGAATATCCCGGTCGATCATTTCATATTTACGCTGCAAAATGCCGTTCAATTCCTTGGTGACGGCCCGCGTAAATACGGGCAGCTTATCCTTAATCAGCGTACCGGATAACGGTTCAATGACCGACTGCGCTCCCTGCTTATAGATGGGTGAAGCCTGAACATAGCTACTAAACGCGCTGTCCGGGTATAAGCTTACACCTATGAACAACAAGGCTATCACCATGATGGCGCGTGCTCCGCCGATCACCGTACCAATCCCGGCCCCGGCCATCCTGCTGAAAAAGCCTGATTTTTTTTGCTGCTCACGAACAGGGGAATCCGACCTGCCACCTGCTACCAGCACATAAATCGCACGTAGTACAAATTGAGCGATCGCATAGCTGAGCATAAATAATACGGCAAACCGCAGTAGCGGAAAGCCCTCTAGCCCAGCAACAAGCGTATAATAAAATTGCTCGATCCCACTCAGTCCTCGCTGCGGCAAGTGCTCCATGTAAGCCGCCAGCCATTGCTGCACCTTCGGTGAAAGCCACATGGCTAACCCGAGCGAGCACAAAATGCCCGCCACGGTGAGTATGCCATCCACAATGAGACTAAACAGCGCACCTACAGATCTGGAAGCTCCTCGCCTCCACCCCTGTATCAACGACAACAGTACGATGGCGATCAAAAACACCGTCACGCCATTCCAATGAAGAATAGACTCCAGCCAGGATGGATTCATCGTGTTCCTCCTTTCTTACGGCGACTGCGGCGACTGTGTAATAGCCGAGCCTTTCGCACTTTCGATATATTTCTTGACAGTATCACTCATACTCCACTCGCCCAGCGACATTCCCTGAAACCATACCTTGACCTTGTCACCTTCAAACGGTCCTTTTACTTCCAGATTAGAGCTGGTTACTGAAAATGTACCATCCCCGTTGGAGGTGTATTTGGCATGTTGGGCCTCTTTTATCATCATGTTCAAAGCTTCGCTCTGAACCTTGTTAATCGCATCATCCTTTGCCTGAGTAACTACCTTGCCGACCTGTTCAAAGGAAATACCGCTGTAGATTAGCAAGCCTGCAATCACCACAATGACGATCAGCCATTTTACAAGAACTCTTACAACCTTCAATATAACAAGCAATAGGACAAGCCCAATCAATATATACAGCCAGTTATCCTGAACGATCTGCCAATTATGTTCCAAAAACTCTGTCCAGACGTTTTTATCCATTTTCGCTACACTCCCGTTTTCAACTACATGATTCAAATTGCAAAATTGTCTCTGTAATTATACATGATTCCATGATGTCCTGTCAGCTTAGCTCTTTTCCACTGCATGTTCATTCAAATCTTGTCCGAATAAAATGGTCTATGTTCGTCCACTCCCGCGTACAACTTAGGAAGGGCAAATACGCAGCAGCATGAAAGTTTACATTATTAGGGAAAGGGGGTCATCCACTTGAAAACAGCACTCTGGCTGTATCTCTTTTTGTTTATTGCCTTTTTTGACCTGCATGCACAATATCCTATTCTGACACCATTCGCTATTTCCCTGGGTGCAGCACCTACCTTTATCGGCTGGATGATGGGGATTTACTCCCTGACTCACCTGCCTGGTAATTTGATGGCCGGTCCCATGGTCGACAAGAACGGCAGCCGTCGATATATTATGTTCAGTCTGACAGCCGCAGGCATTATCCTTATCATTCAATCGTACATCCACACCCCGTGGGAATTACTTTTTCTGCGTGCGATTAGCGGTTTTGTGCTGGCCTTTTTGTCCCCGGCCTGTCTGGCTATGTTAGCACAGCTATCCGATCATCCAGTTACACAGGGCAAATATATGTCGGGACACGGCGTCGTCCACACGCTGGCCTCTGTCCTGTCTCCAGCGGCGGGAGCGTTCATCGTAGCCAGCTTCGGCTTTAGCGAGACATTCAGCTCGCTGGGCATCATTCTCGTAATCACGGGACTGATGGCGTATTTCTCTCTGCCTAAAGCAACCCCTGCTCCACAGGCCCAATTATCTGATGGACAAACGATATCTGCTCCATCGTCCGGGTCACAGCCGCTTGTACCATTCAATTGGCGTTATCTGTTCCTGCCTTTTGTTTTGGCGTGTGCACAAGGCATTTTATTTTATGAGATTCCATTGAGGAATAACGGTTCTGCGTCCATGATGTCCACCGGACTGCTCTTTTCTATTATCAGCTTGGGAGCGCTCTGTACGCTCAGCCTGCTTTTTTTAAACAAATATTCACCAATGATTCGGCTGATTTGCGGCATTATTCTGATGTCCCTAAGCTTCTACGCACTCGCCATCGTACCCGAAGCAACAATCGGCATTATACTTTTTATTTTGGGGACCGCCAAAGGTGTGATTTTCCCTGCACTGGCTTCCCTCTTTATACGGCTTGGAGGTACACGTCTGGGGAAAACCTTTGCACTGCAATCTATTGCGACATCCATTGGTTCCTTTGCCGGGCCTGTCCTGGCAGGTCAGCTGCCGGAGCATCTTTCTCCGTTTTTTGTCGCATTCTTAATTCTAATGCTCGGTTTGCTACTTATTCCTGTTAAGCGCTTATTTTCGGCACCGCCATTATCTACCCCAGGGCCTTATCAGTCCAGCTAATCTCCAAAATATAGCTATCTTTACAGCCCAAAATGCTGCTCCAGAGGGCAAGCGCACAGTACCTGATGTCCCTACACACATAGACTAATTTGACTAACCATTAATTAAAAAAGGGAGGTGCAGCCTGTGAGCCACTGTCATCCTTGCCCTATTTTTGGAACTTCAACCGGCACCATTCTTGTTCTCTATGTTCTTCTTGTGATCATTCTCCGTACTTGCTGGATTTAATACCTGAATTGCCCTAACATGCCGTCCTTGTACTCATGCCTGCCACTTCTGGCAGGCTGTTTTATTGTTTTTTGCATGAGAACCTCGTTTAGAGCTACACTATACACATATTTATTCATTTCCCGGGGAATTTCGAGCACATGCATCAAGCAGGGGGTGGGCAAGATGGCAATTACCATCATTGTCGAAGGAAAAAATGACCGCAGTAAACTTCGCCGATTACTTGACCCGGAGGTCCACATTTTGTGCACCTTCGGCACGTTAAACTCTACAAAACTGGAATCCCTCCGCAAGCGTGCAAAGCATGAGGAAATATACTTATTTATGGACAACGATAACTCTGGGAAGAAAATACGAGGGGTGCTTGCAGACACGTTCCCGGATGCACATCATATGTATACCCGCAAAGGGTATGCCGGCGTGGAAGGTACTCCGGATGAATACTTGATCGCTCAATTGGAGAAAGCAGGGCTGGAGGAATATATTATATATCCGCCCGTTCTTTAGTCTAAAAAAACAAAAAAGCTGTCCGCAGGCTACTTTCATGCCTGATAGACAGCTATAGGATACATCTAACAAATGGTACTAACGATCATGTTAGAACTTATGAACCGTATCAACGATCATCAGCAGGAAGCTGAGTGTTAGATGATTGATGGAAAAGAAAAATACTTTTTTAGCCCAGGAATCCGTTTCTTCTTCCTTAATCGTAAAACCTTTAAAGGCATAAAATGCCCAAAGCACAGACAGTAACACGGACACAATCATGAAAATCATACCGGCATATCCATAAGCATACATCAGAATGGGTACCGGAATGAGCAGCACAATATAAGGAATCATTTGAATCTTTGTCCGATGAATGCCCTTCACGACCGGCAATAATGGAAATCCTGCCGCACGATATTCCTCAACTCTGCGGATCGCAAGTGCCCAGAAGTGAGGCGGTTGCCATAAAAACAATAGTGCGAATAAGAGCCAAGCGCCCATGTCAATACGACCGGAAGCAGCCACATAACCGATCACAGGAGGCATCGCCCCAGAAATACCGCCGATGGACGTACTCCATGTAGATGATCGTTTTAACCAAAGTGTATAAATACCGACGTAAACCAACATGCCAAGTATACCCAGTAGCCCTGCCTTGATGCCTGAGAAGGAGAACAGAGCAGCCAACCCGGCAATACCCAAAATAATAGCGTAAGACAACACCGTTGTAGGAGTCAGGCGCCCTGTTGGCAGTGAGCGATTACGTGTACGTTCCATCTTCATGTCCAACTCACGATCAAAATAGTTGTTAAAGACACAAGAAGAGGCCATAATCAACACCGTACCTAAAAGTGTAAGAATTAACTTTATATAGTCAACGTCCCACTGTGAAGCCAACCAGAAACCACCAAAGGCTGCAACCAGATTTGTACGAAGAATGCCTGGCTTGGTGACTGTAATAAAATCTTTCCATGTGCCCGCTTTACCGGGTGGTTTAGATTTTACAGAGTAAGTAGCTGCATCCGAAGAAGTCTTATAACTAATATTATC
Organism: Paenibacillus sp. 1-18; assembly: GCF_000520755.1. NCBI lineage: Bacteria > Bacillati > Bacillota > Bacilli > Caryophanales > Paenibacillaceae > Paenibacillus > Paenibacillus sp. 1-18. The sequence continues at coordinate 26,713 of NZ_ASSB01000337.1, read as the reverse complement.
CATTGTGAGTAACTCCCCCTTAGAGATGTATGAATTCGGGAGTAAGTTGAACTCCGATATAAATTTTATCATACACTCCCCCTAAAAAGTTTGACAGAAAACGCACAAAACGTTCACAAATGAATGGCAAATCGACCCTGCTGATCGTTTACAGTAAATTTGGGTAGTAATAATCACAGGATAAATTCAAAGGAGCGACAGATATGGATACAGCCACACACTTTGTCATGGGAGTCGGATTGGCCGGGCTGGCATACACTGATCCTGCCGTCGCCGGAGATCCAAAGCTGGCGGCAGTTGTTCTGCTCGCTACGGTCGTAGGTTCACAAGCTCCGGATTTTGACACCTTGCTACGATTAAAGAACAATGCAGCCTACATTCGCAATCACCGTGGACTGTCGCATTCCATTCCCTTCTGGTTGATATGGATTTTGTCCATAACGGGACTGATTTGCCTTATTTTCAGGGATGTGCCCCCTGGTCATGTGGCCCTATGGGTAACGATTGCCGTTTGCCTGCATGTATTCACCGATTTATTTAATACGTATGGGACACAGGCATTTCGGCCGTTTACGAACAAGTGGATATCCTGGAATATCATCCACATCTTTGATCCCTTTATTTTTGGCACCCACGTTGCTGCGATTATGCTATGGATCACCGGGTTGATTTCACCCGCTCCCTTGTTTATTACGCTGTACGTCATGATCGGCGTGTATTACATTTGGCGGACCTGGAGTCATTTTCGGATCAAAAATGCAGTACGTGATATGGACAATGAGCGCCAGCAAGGAGACACCTATTATATCATTCCCACCGTTTCTTGGAAGCGGTGGCATGTGGTAAAAGCACATCAGGATGGAAGCTATGACATTGGCGGACTAAACGGTAAGCATTTGTTTTGGACGAAGCATGCGGTTCCATCCACACATCCGGCTGCAGAAGCATCCAAATCCTATCGTGATGTGCAGGCATTTCGTTATTTTTCTTCCTTTGCCGTTGCCGAGGTAGAAGAATTGGAATGGGGCTACATTGTGCGATGGGCAGACGTAAGATACCGCCACCGTAAACAATATCCATTTGTCGCCGTCGTCGCGATGGATAAACAGTTCGGGCTGATCAACAGTTACATCGGCTGGCTCAGTCATGAAAAGATGCAAAAACGTCTCTCTCTGCATACAAATTAATAATGCTGGCAAACAGCAAGCCTTATAAACGACAAACAGCAAGTCTCCTGTGATCTCGGAGCTTGCTGTTTTTTTCGAAAAAATCACACCTTCATAAAGACCTAGATGAAAGCGCCCTCTTGACGAAGCGGACTTGCGTGATTCACAATGGTTATAAGTCATGCGCACAAAAAATCCGGAGCATGATCGCTCCGGATTTTCTTCATCACAGTTGCTCATAATACAGCTTCCAAGATGGAGTGCTTATGTGTATTACTGCAAGCGGCTGCTGCCAGACAAGGATTGTTCTGCTTGTTGGACCAGCTTTTTCGTGATGTAGCCCCCAAGTGATCCCGTTTCGCGGGAAACGACATTACCAAAGTAACCGTCCTGAGGGATGGTGATGCCCAGTTCTTGAGCGGCCTCATATTTTAATTGTTGTAAAGCGGCGTTGGCCTGCGGTACTTGCAGGTTGTTTGAACGACGTCTGCTCATATTTGAATCTCCTTTCAGTTCTTTGTGAGTGAGGTTCATTGCAAGCTTGCAAGATTATTATGGCTCGCTTACACCTACTTATTCCTGAAATTCATCATTCAAAGCTGGAGGTTTTTACCATGAGCAAAGGTTTATCCCTGTGGTTCGCCGTTTCATCCATTGCCCTGCTGACAGCAGCCGCTATATCAATCAGTTATTCCGCATGGCTTGCCATTTTACTTGGATTTCTTTCTGTAGGCAACATCGGCTGGGGTTTCGTGATCAAGGCCCGCCTTCGCCGCTCCTAGCCCGCCCTATCACATCACCTGATTGTCCGTTGGCTGCCTGATGCGTTGACTATGTGTGCTTTTAGCGTAGTTGGGGCAGAAAGCCCATGCGCTCTTTGACCGCAGTCAGCGTGACTTCAGCGGCTTCTCGTGCACGTTCTGCGGATTGAGCCAAAATACGTCCAATTTCACCGGATTCCCGGATATCGTGGTATCGCTGCTGAATTGGCTCAAGCGTAGCTACAACAGCCTCTGCCAGTTCTTTTTTGAACGTGCCGTACATCTGACCTTCAAAGCGATCCTGTACTTCCTGAAGCGACAAGCCGGAGCATTGGCTATAAATGCCCATCAGATTGCTAATTTCCGGTTTACCTGCCGGATCATATCTAACCTCACTACCAGAGTCGGTAGTAGCTCGGCTGATTTTTTTGCGTATGACTTTCGGTTCGTCCAACATAGCAATATAGCTCCCGGCATTCGGGTTGCTTTTGCTCATTTTTTTGGATGCATCATCCAGGGACATAATTCTCGCCCCTACTTCAGGAATGTAAGGTTCGGGAACCGTAAAATAATCTCCATAGCGGTGATTAAAGCGGCCTGCCAAATCACGTGTCAGCTCCAAATGCTGTTTCTGGTCTTCACCTACAGGGACAAGATCTGCATTGTAGATTAAAATGTCTGCTGCCATCAGCGATGGATATACGAACAGTCCTGCTCCTACGGAATCCTTGCCAGCGGCTTTATCCTTGAACTGGGTCATACGCTCCAGCTCGCCCATATTCGTCAGTGTTGTCATCAACCATCCCAATTCAGCATGCTGAGGAACATGGGATTGTAAGAAGACGTTGGATTTCTCCGGATTAATACCTGCCGCGATAAATAATGCTGCCACTGCCTCTGACTGCTCGCGCAATTGAGCCGGTTCCTGCGGTACGGTAATCGCATGAAGGTCTACAACCATGAAGTAACATTGGTGATCCTCTTGCAATTTTACAAAATTTTTCATAGCACCGATATAATTGCCCAATGTAAGTTGTCCGCTGGGCTGAATGCCTGAAAGTACAGTTTTCACGTTCATCATTCCTCCTAAGGTTTAATTTATTTTGAATGCAAAAAGGCCCCGCATCCTCAAGGGACGCGAGACCGTGGTACCACCCTTATTCATTGCCGCCAGCCCAAATACTTGTTGGGACTATGCCCATTGGCCGTCTGCAATCTTAAAGCTCCGTTAACGGGGAGTAATCGGCCGTCATACTTAGGATGATCAAATCCTGTTCTGTGCGGCACTCCAAGGTCCATTCAGCAATACAGGCTCACCGGTTCTCATCCACCACCAGCTTTCTGAAGAGCTTGTGCAAAGCTTACTTGTCCTCATCATCGTGTTATCCATGTCATTACTTTCTAAATTACATTTAATGATAATTCCGTATAATGTTATTGTCAAATGACGATTGTGCCCTGCGATCAAAAATCTGTTATCATAATGACACAAAGCTTCAACCGATTATAGTGGACAAAGGAGCATGGAATATGAAACAAGTGACCAAAGAACACTGGAATGGTTACGACACGTATGTTTTACATAGCCCTGAACTGGAAGTTACGATGATCCCTCGCCTTGGAAATAATATTATTTCAGTGCGTGATCTGAAGCTGAACCGGGATGTCGTGCGGCGTCCGGGCGAGGAAGAATTGGCTTTTTATTTGCAGAAGCCTTATCATTTTGGCTTGCCAATTTTGATCCCACCAGGCAGAATTCGCAAAGGACAATTTGAGTTTGACGGTGTTTCATACCAGTTTGACCGTAACACGGCCAATGACAATCATATACACGGCCTGCACCGAAATCAATCCTGGCGCTGCAGTGATATTGAAGAGGATGAGGAAGGCTGCAGCGTAACTACCGAGCTTCTGACAGAAAGTGATCCGCACTGGATCGAACAGTTTCCCATTCCTTTGCGCCTGGAGATGACCTACCGCTTGCAGGGACCAGTATTAAGTCAAACGCTGCAAGTAACGAATCTGGGAGAAAAAGCAGCGCCCTTTGGCTTGGGTTATCACACCTGGTTTATGGTGGACGGTGAACCTGAACGGTGGCGCCTGAAGCTGCCTGTGAACGGAGTATATGAGCAGGATGTTGAACAGCTCCCTACGGGTATAATTTCTTCTTTAGGTGAATTGGAACACCTCTCTTCAGGGCTTTCCCTGAAAGGAACGAATCTGGATACTCTGCTGCGGGCATCGGAGGGTCCTGCCGAAGCTCGATTGACTCGTGATGACGGTTATCAGATTCGCTACACAGCAGATGAGCAATACTTTAAGTATTGGGTGTTGTACACCAAAGGTGAATGCGATCAATATCTCTGTATTGAACCTTATACCTGGCTGTCTGATGCACCCAATTTATCAGACCCTGTCGGAGAAGGCGGATTGATACGTCTGGAGCCTCAGCAAGCGATCAGCCTCAAAACTCAGATTCATATTCACCAACCATAATTCCCCTTTTTCAACTTTCCTTCCTTCGGCGCATATTTTCATAACACTGTCGCATACTAACCTCATCACAGCCGAAGGAGGTGACTACACATGTATGAAGCTAATCAAGGCAATCAAGGCAGAGGCCGTCGCAGCAATACGCTAATCGTTCCTCAAGCCAACAACGCACTGCAACAATTGAAATATGAAGCTGCGCAAGAACTGGGCATCACCATTCCGGCAGACGGTTACTATGGTGATATGCCATCCCGTGAAGCTGGTTCTCTGGGAGGCTATATCACTAAACGCTTAGTACAGCTGGCCGAACAGCAATTATCAGGTCGTTCAGGTCAATAAGCGTCATTATTCCACATGAGCATTCCGTTCATTGTAATTTAACAAAATGCGCGTTATGACGGGCATATAATAAAGGCGGTCTTCCTAGGAAGACCGCCTTTCCTTTTACTCCTTTATGGATGATTATTCCGAATTGGCCGCTCGATCTCGGTATGTAGGCTTGTTATAACGGATCATGAGATTCGCCATGTTATAGTTTGATTCCAGCGTGGCATCCACCAGAATAGTCCCCTGTCTGACAGCAAAATCAAAAGCAATCTCACCGTGGGTCCAGCTACGCTTGTGATTTAACGTGTCCAAGGCCATACGGCGAAAATCCTCACGATGCTTCGGAGATAAACCCGGCTCTACTGCGGCAAATGTGCCACCTTTCCCAGCAATAGGATTATGTCTGATCCCAAATTTTCCAATCACATTGTTGCGTATTTGTACAAATACGATGCCTGACGACAAACCCGCCAGTTCATTATCCAGTTCTTTTAAAACGATATCCAGCTGCCTTATTAACGAGAATTGACCTAAATCATCCATCATAAAAGCCCTCCTATATACCTGTTTTCAAATTTTTAATAGGTCTTACGGCTCAATTATATGTGAATATTTTTAATGTTACAATCAAAATCAACATAAATGGGTATTTATAACTATTTTCTAAGTATATCCACTAATTCAAATTTCACCAATAGGTAATATTTATAACGCTTCGACACATTGTGACGTTATTCTTCGTTTTCTGCAATAAGTACAAAAAAGGCCTCCCTTGCGGGAGACCAGCTTGAAGCATATATCTGTTATTCTGTCATTTGCAAAAATTGCTCAACATCCTGAATGGTAACTTGCGCAGCATTACGCCAGAAGTCGGCCTGTGTTAGATCAGTACCCAAATGCTTGGATGCCAATTCTTCCACTGTCATGCGACCTGTATCACGTAGTAAAGCATCATACTGATCGGCAAAACCATTAGGATTCTTTTTCGCAAAAGCGTAAATTCCTGCACTGAACATGTACCCGAATGTATACGGGAAATTGTAGAATGGCGTATTCGTAATATAGAAATGCAGCTTGGATGCCCAAAAATGAGGGTGCACCTCATCCAGAACACCGCTGAATGCTTCACGTTGCGCTTGCTCCATTAACTCGCTCAACTGCTGCGCTCCTACGATCCCTTTTTTCCGCAATTCGTAAAAACGGGTTTCGAACAGGAAGCGAGCATGAATGTTCATGAAGAAGGCTACACCGCGCTGGATTTTATCCTCCAGCAAAGCTACCTTCTCCTGACCTTCGGCAGCTTCCAGCAAAGCATCTGACACAATAAGTTCTGCCAGCGTCGATGCCGTTTCTGCCACGTTCATGGCATAATTTTGATTCAACGGATGTAATTCGTTCATTACATGCTGATGATATCCGTGTCCCAATTCATGGGCCAGTGTCGAAACGTTGGATGGTGATCCGGCATAGGTCATAAAAATCCGGGTCTCTTTGCTCAGTCGCAAGGATGTACAGAAGCCACCCGGACGTTTTCCTGGACGATCCTCTGCTTCGATCCAGCTTTTCTCAAAAGCCATTTGGGCAAAATCAGCCATTCTTGGACTGAATTTACCGAATTGCTCCACAATTGTTACAGCTGCATCGTCGTATGGGATTTTAGTGGTTGATGTTCCCAATGGAGCCTCAACGTCATACCAGGACAGTTTCTCTAACCCCAGCAATTTCGCCTTCCGCTCTAAATATTTGACCACAATTGGCTTCGTTTCATTAATAACCTGCCACATGGTATCGAGCGTTTGCGCTGACATACGACTGATTTCCAGCGGCTCCTTAAGCACGTCTGTCCAGCCCCGGTTTTCATATAACTTGAGACGGAAGCCTGCCAGGTGATTCAGCGTATCCGCACAGTAGTCCTCTACCTGAGTCCATGCCTCTTCCCAACGTGCAAACACGTCCTGACGCACGCTACGGTCCGCTTCATCCAGTTTATTAGCCGCTTGCCCAACAGACAGATTTACGATCTCGCCATTCTCCGGTACAGGGATTGTCATATTTTTGACAATTGTATCATAAAAGTCACCCCAGCCATGGTAGCCGTCTACACCCAAATCCAATGCAAGGCTCTCCAGCTCTGGAGCCATTTTTTCCCGCGCTTCGTTTCGGTATTCAGTCAGGACAAAAGATATCGGCTTGATGGCTTCACGCTCCATCCACTTCTGCCAAATGTCTTCACTCGTTTGTGCCAACAGGTTCTGAAAGGATACCAAAGCACTTTTCCCCTGTGCGTACAGTGTGTTCACGCGTGCCCCCAGTTGGACAGCAAGCTTGTCATGCTGATTTTGAGCAGTGAGACAAGAAACGAAGGAGCCTGCCTGTGAGGCCCCATTAAACAGCTCCTGTAAGCTATTCAGCACACTATCCAGACGCTCGGTATCCAATACCGTTTGCGGTACCTTCGCAGCTTTAAGCTGAGATTGCAACTGTTGAACTTTGCCCTCCAGTTCCTCCAAAAATGCATGAAATGAAGCTGAGGAGGAGCCTCCGCTGAATATAGATTCCAGATCCCATGTTTGCTTTAACGGTGTTTTCATAATAGTTCCACCTTTCTTTTTGGCGAATTGATGTGGTTTCATATACAATAAAGCTACATCGTGATGATAAAATCACTACAATTGGGAGGAATACAGGATGAGACCCTTACAAATTTCGCCGGAAACGGCTGTGAAATTATCCGAAAAGCTTGGCATTCCGCTGGAACACCTTATGCATACACCCCAGCACATTTTGATGCAAAAGCTGGCCGAACTGGCTAAAGAAGAAACCATTGACCCGAACGGCGGAGAGTCGGACAAATCATGATCCCTTTTGACAAAACCTGGCCTTACGACATTGTCATGGGAGACGTTTATGTACAGTCTTGTCCGTTTTGTGACCATGAGAATGTGTTGCTACCCCTAAAGCCAAAAGAGCTAAAGCTCATCCATGAAGGTATGAAAAAGCTGCTTGTGTTCCCGTGCTGCCATAACAAGATAACCTTGGTGGATTGTGACGGCGATTATTTGCTGTCAGACACCACACTTCGCCATCATTAATTCATGAGGCAGTTGCAAGACAACTTATAAGACAAGATAACTCGTCTTAAAAACAAGGTGTGAACCATGAGCCTAAAGCGGCCATAGTACACACCTTTCTTTTTTTCAAGAAGAGCTTGCGCCCTGCATTTCCTCCGGCAAACTGATATCCTTAGCCAGCATTTGCTCTCGCAGCACAGCCCATTGTTCACGGGAAGCACGGATCATCGCTGCATCCATAATTTTCTTATCATTAATGACCCGCGAAAACCAGCGTACCGCTTCATGAAAATTACCTATACGCCGATGCAATTCTCCAATCAGATAGAGAAGCTTGGCATTATTCGCTCCGACACCCTCCAACTCATAGACTCGGATGTAAGAATCCAGACTAAATTGGAGAAAACGAAGCTCTTGTTCCTCATTTCCCTGGTATCGGTACATCCATGCGATATGCTGCAATAGACTGGATATCACCCGTTCCTTTTCTCCGATCGACTGCGCACAGAGTAGACCCAGTTTATACGTCTCTAACGCATCTTCCCAGCTACGGTGACCGCCATATTCACGAGACTGCCAGCGGTTACCAATTTTTTCTTTGAATAACTTGTTTTGCTGATCACTCAGCTGAACGGTAGAATGCTCTGTCGAAGTAAAGCCACAATGAGGACAGACCCGGACAACGTAAAAGTCGGGATTTTCATTTTTGTAATACGCACAAAAGTCTGAGTCAGTACGAATGGCCTTTTTTAGGCTTGGTCTGACCCGGGATGTCTGAAAATCTTGTTCACAATGCGGGCAAACGATTTTAATCTGATATAACGGTTCAAGTTCCAATGTGTTTACAACCCTCTCCAAAATTCGGCAATCTCCGTAAGCTTACGGGGTATTTACAAAATGATGCGCAGGACCAGACAAACGGTTAAGTATAATTGAACGAAGCGGCTCCTCAATGCCCGCATCCGTTAACGCACCCGCCATACAAGACAACCATGCCTCTGCTCGCTCCTCCGTTACGGGAAACTTCATATGTCTAACACGTAACATCGGATGACCATATGCATCGGAAAACAGTGACGGTCCTCCAAAAAACTGGCTCAGGAACATGAACTGTTTTTCCTTTACAGGTTCCATGTCTTCAGGGAACAGAGGACTTAACAACGGATCTTTATAAACTCTCGGGTAGAAGGCTTCAATAATAGCACGAACACCTTCCGCTCCCCCAAGGTTGTCATAAATGCTCAGGCTAGGATTCACTTTTCCCCAACTTTCTGTGCTATGGTAATAAATATACACCCGTATTATAACAAAAAACAAAAAATGACGCTTAAATAAGCGCCATCTTATCATTTTTCTCATTCTACTAATAACTTCGCCAATCCTCTTCACCGGGATGAACGCGAGAGACACGAATAACATACACAAAAGCACATACAAGCAAACCGGCAACGATACTCATCCTGATCACTCCATCCTTAAGATTATGGATCGTTGTTTTCCTATTTTAGCATACTCTTTACAAAAATACAGCCTTCCATGAAATCGCTTTCTTTATTTTTTTGTACTCTTTGTCCAGCCCAAACATAGGAATAATAGTACAACTCCAAAGGAGGGGCCTCTATGTCGCTGTACCGTCGTTACTCGCTTCCTCTGCTCATTCTTGCATTGCTATCCCTATTTGTGCTTATGGCCGCGCACCCGCAGTCTTCACTGAATGCCGGACTTCGGGGTCTTGCAATCTGGTGGGACGTGCTTTTCCCTTCTTTATTCCCATTTTTCGTAATTTCCGAGCTACTCCTCGGTTTCGGGATTGTTCATTTCATTGGTGCACTACTGGACCCGCTAATGCAGCCTTTATTCCGCGTACCTGGCTGCGGAGGGTTTGTTGCTGCTGTCAGCTGTGCATCCGGCTACCCGATTGGGGCCAAACTAACAGCTAAGCTGTGGGAACAAAAATGGATTACCCGCATTGAAGGAGAGCGCTTGGTCGCATTTACGACTTCCTCTGATCCCATCTTTCTGATCGGCGCGGTTTCCGTTGGCTTCTTCCATCAGCCGGAAATTGCACTCGTGCTGGGCGCAGCCCATTACGGTGGTGTGCTGCTCATCGGCCTGCTCATGCGCTTCCACGGTAGCCGTTCAGAGAATGCCGATATTCATAGCAGGCAACCTAAACCAGCGTTCGGCAGCATCTTGGAAGTAAAGACAAAAGCTTCTCCGGCACAGCGGCCTGGGCAGATGCGTCAAGCCCTGTATGCCATGCATGCAGCACGCTTGGAAGATGGGCGTCCGTTTGGCGAGCTGCTCCGTCAGGCGATTACTTCCTCACTACGTCTTATTATTGTCGTAGGGGGGCTGGTTGTATTCTTCTGCGTCATTCTGGAGGCTTTGACGAACTCAGGTTTAATGAGCGGGCTTCGTCTGATTACGGCAGGCTTATTGACTGCATGCGGTCTTCCTCCTACGTTAACGGAGTCCATTGTGGGTGGTATTTTCGAGGTTACGCTAGGGGCACAAGCCGCAGGTGAAGCCACAGGAGCGGCGTTACCGTTCAAGGTAGCCGCAGCAGCCTTTATTCTCTCTTGGGGCGGGCTGTCCGTTCATGCGCAGGTCGCAAGTATTTTAAATATGACGAATCTGCGGTATATGCCGTTCCTGCTGGCTCGGGCTGCGCACGGTGTTATCTCGGCAATGCTGGCTCTCTTGTTATGGCGTCCACTAATGGGCCAAGGAAGCTCGCCTGTGTTTCACCCGATATATGATATCGCATGGTCTCCCGGCTTTTCGTCTGCCATGCTGTTGCAAAGCCTTCTGTTCCTTGCCTGCCTGCTGGCAGGGATGCTGACTCTCTCCTGCTTGAGCGTCGGAACAAGTCACTTATTCGCACGGCTCAGAAGAACATACAGGCAATGAACGATTGTGTTCTTGCTCATAATTGATTATGATCGGTATATATACCCATGACAAAGGAGCTTTTCATCTTGAGATATTATGTTCTGGATCGCGGGGATCAGCACTCCATGGACTTGAGTCAGCAATTTCACCGTCTTGCCCAAGAAAAGAATTTCAAGCTGGATGCCGAATCGCCGGAAATCGTCGTGTCTATTGGAGGCGATGGTACGATGCTTCATGCATTTCATACCTTCATCGACCGAATTCCGGATATTGCCTTTGTTGGTGTACATACCGGTCATCTGGGCTTTTACGCTGATTGGCATGCGGACGAGCTGGAGGAGCTGATCAACCTCATGAGCCAAAGCGGATCTAAGGGACCGCTTAACCCGAGAATCGTCAAGTATCCGCTGATTGAATTGGAAATTCACAAAAAGTCTGGAAATGCCTCTTTTATCGCCTTGAATGAATTTACGTTAAAAGGCGTAGATGGCACTGTTGTTGCCCAGGTAGATATTAACGATATTACCTTTGAAATGTTCCGTGGTGACGGTATATGCGTTTCTACGCCTTCCGGAACGACCGCCTATAATAAAGCACTCGGCGGAGCGATGGTTCACCCAACCATTGAAGCATTGCAATTAACGGAGATCGCTTCCATTAATAACCGTGTGTATCGCACGCTGGGATCTCCTTTGCTTCTGCCCAAACACCACCATTGTGATATTTTCTCACGAAAGGATCAGCGTCTTTTATTGACTGTAGATCACTTGAACTTTCCTGTGGACGATCTGATCTCAGTTCGCTGTCAGGTTTCAAGTCAAAAAATCAGCTTCGCCCGTTATCGTCCTTTTCCCTTTTGGGATCGGGTACGTAATGCTTTTCTCAATTAGAACCTGTAAAAGAGCCGACTTCGGCTCTTTTTTTAATCGAGTAGGAGGTTCGGGACTTTCACCCTAAAGATATCGCCCTTACTTACAAACAAAACGGTTCCTGAAACTCAGGAACCGTTTTGTTGTGGAGCTATGAAGGTTTTATTCTTTTTGCTGATTTCAGCTCTTTCAGTTCTCGCAGCAGGCCCCGCCTGACGCTGGCCTTCGGAATCCCGAGGGACACGGGCTTGACGTCCCTCCCTGTTTTCCCTGGATTGACGCTCAAAGCGTGATCCACGGGATTCCTTCTTATCGAAATTCCCTTGCTGACGCTGTTTCCGTGGCTCCCGAGCCTGCTGCCCATCTCCCGGATTGCGTCCATCCTTTGCTTCACGCGGTTCTCTCGGCTGACGCAATTCACGGGTTTCACGTGACTCACGCTGCCGGTTTCCTTCACGACCTTCTCTGGGTGGACGACTTTCCCGAGCTTCACGTGGCTGGCGCTCACGTGCTTCCTGGGCTTCCTTCGATTCCTGACGTTGCAATTCGCGTGGTTCACGGGCTTCTCGTGCTTGCTCCGTTAGCGGCTCCTCCGGTATCGTGGAATCCTGCCGCGATGGCGTCCATTCCCGTTCTACAGCTGTATGCTGCAATGTTTCTTGCTGCTCTTCGGCTTCTATCGTTCCCGCTTGTTCCTTTTGAGCATCCACCAGCTGTTGGATATCTGGGGAAATGGATTCTTCATTGCTTTCGTTCTTGTTGAGCACCTCACGGCTTTTTTGCAGTACAAAATAGGCACAGCCGAAATTGCAGTATTCATTAATGTAATCGTCCAGTGCCACTATGGATGTATCCTTATTGGCTTTGGGATGCCCATCTCGATAAAAACCCTTCAGACGCAGCTGATTGTAACCCCAATCGCCAATAATATAATCATAGCGGTCCAACACTTCACTATATCGATCACGAAACGCTTCGGGGTTCCACCCGTTCTTGTGATCCTGCAACACTTCATAGTTTTTACCACCGATTTGAAACAAGCTAATCTAACCGCCTTTCCCGGATCAAGCCTGCGAAAGGGCGCTTTTTTCCTTATGCTGAGCGGCGGACTTCACCTGCTCATGCGCTTGGTAGGAGCTGCGGACCATCGGACCGGATTCGACGTGGCTGAATCCCCGCTGTAATCCCTCTTCCTTTAACTTCGCAAAATCTTCCGGTGGATAATATTTTTGTACATATAAATGTTTTTCGGTTGGTTGTAGATATTGTCCAATTGTCATAATATCACAATCAACTTTTCGCAGATCATCCATGGTTTGCAGGATCTCGTCCCACTCTTCTCCGACACCCAACATGATGCTTGATTTGGTCGGAATGGACGGATTTAATTGCTTTGCACGTTGGAGCAGTTCCAGAGAGCGATGGTATTTGGCTTTGGCCCGTACTTTGTCGGACATACGCTCCACAGTTTCAATATTATGATTCAAAATATCCGGCTTGGCATCCATAACGATCCGCAGCGATTCAATATCGCCCATAAAATCGGGAATTAATACTTCTACACTGCATAAAGGCAGTCGGCGGCGAATGGCACGAACTGTCTCTGCAAATATAGTGGCGCCCCCATCCTTCAAATCGTCGCGAGCCACACTGGTTACAACACAGTGCTTCAAGTTCATGTTTTCAGCTGCTTCCGCAACACGTTCAGGCTCCTGCAGGTCCAGCTCCGTAGGCATCCCCGTATTCACTGCGCAAAAACGGCACGCACGCGTACAAATATCACCCAAAATCATAAATGTCGCTGTCCTGTTGGCCCAGCATTCATATATATTAGGGCATCGTGCCTCCTCACATACGGTATGTAATGTCTTGGAACGCATCATGCTCTTGATTTCCTGGTAGTTATCGCCTGTCGTAAGCTTAATACGAATCCAGTCGGGTTTTGCTTCCTTCACTTTTTTAGACAATGGTATAGACCTTCTTTCTGGTGAGCTTAAGCTGTCATTGCCTTACATTATAGCATGAAAGCGATGGAAAAACTCCATTCATTGTTCCCTTTTTGATATAACATTGATGCCGGAAAAGTAAATTCTTTATATGGATAAAAGCAGTACATATGGCTCAATCTAAACCAAAGCGCTTCTGCTCATGAATGGATTATAGTCAGAATTTACCAGGGTGATCAAGCCCTCAATAGGAGGTTGATTCACGTGCCTTATCTTACGCGGACAGCCCGCACTGTTCGTCTGTTATCGCTGCTGTTATGTGCAATTACGCTGACAACATCCCGCCCGCTTCCTGCTTATGCCTATGACGAGCAATTACAACCATCTTCATCTGGAAGCACCCCAAAAGCAACAGTAAATTCTCCTCCATCTCAGTCTTCATTGTATACGACAAGACTTGCCTTATATCAATCCATCGAAGCCCTGACAGGGATTCCTTGGTACAGGCTGGCTGCGGTCGATCAATATGAACGTACACTTACGGTGGCTCATCCCAAAGATCGCAAGCATACGGAACGGATCACGGGTATTTTTATTACAGGACCTATCTGGTCCGGCCTGATGAACCCCGATTCGGATGATCAAAATCCGCGCTCCATTGAAATATTTTCAGGGCTGGGACAAGATGGTTCAGGCGATGGGATTGCTGACCGCGATAATGACAAGGACTTACTGTATAGCATCGCTTCTTATCTCGGAAAATATGGGAACAATGAGGATGAATTTGGTATTGCCGTATGGGAATATTACCATAACAGCCGCGCAGTGCAAAGAGTTCAGCAGTTTGCCAAGCTATATCGGACCTATGGCAGGCTGAATCTGAACAGTCAAGCTTTTCCGCTTCCTTTAAGCAGCCTCTACAGCTATCGCAGTACTTGGGGAAGTCGTCGCAGTTGGGGCGGTTACCGTATACATGAAGGGACTGATCTGTTTGCTGGCTACGGAGTTCCGGTTCGCAGTACCTGCTACGGCGTAGTGGAAATGAAGGGCTGGAATCCATTCGGAGGATGGCGGATCGGTATTCGAGATCTCAACAACCGCTATCACTACTATGCACATCTTTCCGGCTTTGATAAAACTATCCACAAAGGGGATATCGTTGAGCCTGGGCAGACGGTTGGCTGGGTCGGAAGTTCGGGCTACGGAAAGCCGGGTACCCAAGGCAAGTTTCCACCGCATCTGCACTATGGTATATATCGGGACAATGGCTGGAACGATTGGTCCTACGATCCGTATCCGTTATTAAGACAGTGGGAGCAGACCGAGCGCAAAGCACAAACAGGAAAAGTAAAGGGGCCTCCTCGTAAGGCCCCCTCTGTTTTATGGTGTTTGAGACTGACGGATGGAATTTTCCTCTTCCTGTACCGCTGGAACACTCTCTATACCGGAATCTGGAGTGCCGCCGCTCTCTATTTTATGTGGAGGTAGCGCCAGCTGTGGAGCGACTGTACCATTTTTACCAATGGGCTTGCCCTGATTGTCATAGTAATACATCGGAACATTGCCCACCACCAGCAAATAAGATACCGGGATTTCTGTCTCCACAATCTGAGGCTGCATCTCAAACGGGATGACTACAGACACCTCCGTCGTAATCCGAATGTACACCTCCACCAAGATCATGTTAATCCCCGCATCCTGTTGACGCGTGTCTAAATCCACCTTGATTGCTCCATGCGGCTCCACCTTTAGTGGAACCTTCGGGCCATATGTGGCCAGCAGCGGACTGCCCAATGCCTGACCGATTGGAACGCTCTCCTCAAAATCGCTCATGCTGTCCATAGTGGCCTTGACTGCTTTGAGCGTATTTGACGTAATTCTCATATGCTCCGCATAATTCAGAGAAAAACCGGACGTTCTCCCTTGTGCATCCGTTCTCCATTCGATCAGATGATCAGCCGTCTCGCCCTGCTCTACCTGTGCCGTAATCGCTGAATTGATAGCCTCTGTCGCCATTTGCTTGACACGTACTTTTGCCAAATGCATCATGGGCGGCTTCAAATGCTGCTCCACATAAGCAGCGGCCTGTATGATCACTACCAGCAGCGCCAGTACCACAATAAAAAATACTCTGCGTCTGTCGCGTCGCCTTCTGTTGGGTCCGCTGTACCATTGCGGTCTTCTCATCATTCGATCCCCCCGCAGCGATGAACTTACCCTACAAGAATATGCGAACGACACACAAAAAAGAAGCCGCCCGTCCGGCAGCTCCTGTGATGGAAAAAATATATGCTTGCTGAGAATGTTAATAAGAGTCCAGCCTGTTATCTGAAAATGTGATCAATCTTGTCGATATCTGCCTGACTCAGTTGGACATTCAATGTTTTCAAATTCTCCAGCACCTGCTCCGGCTTTTTCGCCCCTGGAATGAGGGCATCAATCGAGTCGCGCGTCAAATACCATGCGAGCACAACATGAGCCACCTCAGCATGTAATACATCGGCAATCTGCCGCACCTGCTCCACCTTTTCCAGATTGCGGACAAATGTTTCTCCCTGGAACAATGGATTGTTCACTCTAATATCCGTGAAGGTTGTATCCTTCGTATATTTCCCACCCAGCAAGCCGGCTGCCAGCGGGAAATAAGGCACGAATGAAATGCCATTAGCCTTGGTGTAAGGCAGCAGTTCCTTTTCCGCTTCACGTTGGAGCAAATTATATTCGGATTGAAGCACATCTACATAGCCGTCGCTATTGGCATCCTTCAACTGTTCAATGGAGAAATTAGATACGCCAATCGCTTTAATCTTACCCTCGTCCTTGAGCTTTTTCAGTTCTCCGACCGCATCTGCCTTCGGCGTTGCTTCGTCCGGGAAATGAATATAAAACAAATCAATATAATCCGTTTGCAATCTTTTCAGACTGGATTCGACTGAGTTACGCAAAAATGCCGGTGAGTTGTCAAAAACAACCTGTCCATTCACAAATTTGTGTGCTCCCTTGGTCGCTATCACAACTCCATCACGATGGCCACGTTCTTTCAATACCTCACCAATCAACCGTTCCGAGTGTTCAGGTCCGTAAAAAAAAGCCGTATCCAGAAAATTGATGCCGTTATCCAAAGCTGTGCGAACGACCTCTTTGCCCGTTTCGTCGTTCAGACCGGAAAAAAGATTATGTCCTCCCACTGCATTTGCACCCAAACCGATTGGTTTTACATATAAATCTGTTTTGCCAATACGCACTTGCTCTGCCAATTCACGTCATCTCCTTTTCGAAAGTTACTTCCATTTTAATATTAGATTCCAGAAAAAGCAAAGTGCGTATCCGGCTGCTGCTCCTATCCTTTAATCCTATTTTCTTTTTCGCTTCATATTACGAATGATCGTTTTGGTTGCCTGATCCACCCGGTATGATTCTGTGATCTTTTGCAGTGCTTTATTGAACGTAAAATCATCCAATGTACTGTTTTGCAAGTAATTCATCGTAATCTCCGGCAGCTTGATAAAACAGATGGATATCGCCCATGCTACCGCCATTTGTACATAATAATCCTCACGATGTGTCTGATCCAGTAATTCAAGCACCTGGTTAATATACGGTTCCTCAATATAAAAATTGAGAAGCATGACCACGCCAAACCGGATTTCATACTCTTTCTTGGAGAATAAATAGGGCTGTATAAACTCCCATACCCGTTCCTTATGGTTTTTCGTAAACTTCAATCCGGCACAAAAGCTGTCGCATACTGACCAATTGTCAATTTTAGGAACAAACGTGGTAACATAACTTAACGCTTCCTCTATATCCGTTTTCACATAGCCAATAACCATACCTTGCAGCATCACTTCTTCAAAATATTCACTTTCAGCAGTTTTCAGGTAAAGACGCCAATCTTCTTTAGCAATATCCTGAGCCAGCTTACGCAGCACCGGAAGACGTACGCCCAGTACATTATCAATGGTCGGAAGCAATGCAGCCGTGAATTTCTGAAAGTCCGTATCTACGTATGACAGTATTTGTTCTCTGATTGTTTTTTCCAATAATCTCCGCTCCCTGATCCTTAAACTAACGAAATGAAATGCTCCACAAGTAAATCGAGGCTACCGATCCATAGGGCGAATAAACTCTTCTATACTCCTCGAACTGATCCTTGGTAAGCGTATCCAGATTGTACAACTTCATCATTCCCCGCCGAATAGCGATATCGCCCCAACTGACGACGCCTGGACGCTCCATACAATGAATCAGTATCATTTCAGCCGTCCAAGGGCCTATCCCCTGCAGCGAGGACAGCTTTTGGATCACCTGCGTATCGGAGAGTTCATATAATTCCTGTAAATCCAATAAGCCCTGCTCTATCGTTTGGGCTATGTTCAGGATACATATGGCCTTTTTCATGGTTATGCCACAGCTTTGAATATCCTGAGCGGCCTGGATGGCTATATTTTGTGAAGTCATCGCACCTAACTTCTTCTGCATTCTTGCCCATATGGTTTCAACTGCCTTGGCAGAAATAAGCTGTCCAACAATGGCATGAACGAGCGCGGCGAACAGATCGGGAATGACCAACCGTTCCACCTTACCCATTTGCGACATGGCTGCACCAAGTATGGGATCGGCGTTTTGTAAATAATGGATTTCCTTTTGCCCATAGTCAAAGTTTTTGGTCATTACGGTTTGCATCGGTTCCCCCTCTTCAACCCAAATCAGGTATAAATCCTTCCTTGCTCACGTAGAGCTGCTCTTCCCGGAAAACATGAAGAAAACGCTCATACACCGTCTTATAGGCGGCCGGGTGATACCAGTCTTCCAGCCCCAATGACTCGTACAACGCGCCGATATTTAAGCTTCGTGTCCGCCTTCCCCCACTGCCGTCTCCCATAAAGTAATCATCAATACAGACACGGTTGACCAGAGGCAAAAGCTTGTCGGCAAAATGCTCACTGCTTGGAAGCATCGGAGCGATTGTGGCCTGTGCCGGTACTCCTGCTTCCTTTAACAGCTGCAATGTTTTAAAACGGGCCTGAATGGGAGGCGCATCCGGTGTGAAATGCTTGCGGATATCTTCGCGATCTGTTTCAATCGTCATGCTCACCCGTACACGGCCTTCTAATCGGTACAGCAAATCAATATCCCGCCGTACCAGTGGACTGCGCGTCTGCACAAACAGGAAATCCGGCGGATCTTCCACCATCACCTTCAGTAATGAACGGGTCACCTCTTCCTTGTACTCGACAGGTTGGTAAGGGTCTGTGCTGGATGACATAAAAATCGTGACTTTCCCCTT
Source organism: Paenibacillus sp. 1-18 (assembly GCF_000520755.1). Classification (NCBI taxonomy): domain Bacteria; kingdom Bacillati; phylum Bacillota; class Bacilli; order Caryophanales; family Paenibacillaceae; genus Paenibacillus; species Paenibacillus sp. 1-18. The sequence continues at coordinate 7,895 of NZ_ASSB01000337.1, read as the reverse complement.
CGATTTGGCCCTGCGAAGCTCTTTGCTAAAAATATCTGCAGCCTGATTTTTGATATCTACCCAAGTCCCCCAAGCCTCCTTCCGGAACGTGGAGACTGGCAACTGGCGCACATAGCAATACGAGCAGCCAAAGGTACAGCCTGTATACGGGTTCAACGAGTGTGTATACCCTGACAGGAAGCCTGTCCCTTTATTCAGAAGCGTCTTGGGATTTTTGTAAAAATACTTATTTTTCATCATTAGCCTCGTTCAAGCTGCAAAAGCTTTACCTTCATGTCCAAACCGCCACGATATCCGGTCAAAGCCCCATTTTTGCCGATAACCCGGTGGCATGGAATGGTAATCAAAATCGGATTAGCACCGATAGCAGCTCCCACCGCACGAACAGAGGCAGGCTTTTGGATCGCATGGGCAATGTCCGAATAGGATTGTGTCTCCCCATACGGAATATTACACAGGGCGTTCCAAACCGCCATTTGGAACGCAGTCCCCTGAAAGTCAAAAGGAATGGTAAAGCTTGTACGCTCTCCTTGGAGATATTCAATCAGCTCCTTGGCGTAGGGCTGTAAGGACGCAACGTCCTCGACTAAAGAACTGCCGGGAAACCGATTCTCTGCCCATGAAATCAATTCAGCTACAGGTTGATTGGGCGAGCCTACATAACATAATCCTCCAGATGTAGCTGCAATATATATATTCCAATCCTCATGGGTCAACAATGACCAATAGATTGTCTTATTCGTTTTTTGATTTGCCATACTGTATACCTCCATTTTGTGCTTGTTTGGATTGGAGCTGACGATATTGCAAAGGAGTGCAGCCCATGTTCTTTTTAAATAACGTAATAAAGTAAGGGGTATTGGACAAACCTACGCTCTTCCCTACCTCCGCCACGGACTTATCCGAGCCAATGAGCTGTTTCTTCGCTTGCTCCAATCGGGTTTTCTGAATGTATTCCATTGGGGTTTTATGCATAATCCGCTTGAAGGTACGGTGTAAATGATACGGGCTTCCATGACTCATCTCAGCAAGAATGTGCAATGTCAAATTTTCCATATAGTGAGAATTCACATATTCTGTAACCCATACTATCCATTCATGATCAGGCAAACGTTGTCCTGTTGGTTTGCACCTTTTGCATGGTCGAAACTGTTCCGCCAAAGCCTCCTCTGCTGTTTTAAATAAACGAATGTTTTCTCTTTTGGGAGGGCGGGATTTGCAGGAGGGACGACAAAATATTCCTGTTGTCTTCACGGCGTACCAAAATACGCCGTCATAAGACTTGTCATTTTCCACAATAGCTCTCCACTTGTCGTCAGTTATAGACAAATTGGATATTGCCATTAAAATCACCTCTCTCGTGCAATGTGGCCTCTACATATCTATGTCTAAATTATAAACCAAATGGTGAACATATGTACCCCTTTTGGAATGTAAAGGCAAGATAACGAAAAAAGATGACTCCAATGGAGCCACCTTTGACTTGATCTTACTTTTCTGTCTTCCTTAGGCTTGAAGCTTGCCCGGTTCAACGGTAATCGCCTTCTCATCAACAGGCTGTTGGTATTCCTTGGACCAATACTCGGCATTGAGAATCCCAACCTTCTCCGGGTCGAACACCGGGTCTAGTCCTTGCTTGCGCTGCCGTTCGTAATCCTTAAGCACGCGGAAGGCTGGTTTGGCCAGCAGAATCATAGCGATTAGATTCACCCAGAGCATAATACCGACGCCCATATCCCCCAAGGTCCACGCCAAGGCTGATTCCTTGACCACCGTTCCGTAGAACGTCGAGCCCAGGATAACCAGCTTTAGGATGAACATGGGCCATTTGGCCTTATGGTCGGAAACGAGATATGCCATATTTGTTTCAGCGATATAATAATAAGAGATAATGGTTGTGAACGCGAAAAAGAACAATGTAATCGCCAGCAGACTGGAGCCGAAGCCCGGAAATACCGACTCAATAGCAGCTTGCGTATATTGGGTCCCCTCTTCAACACCGGGAAGATTTTGCACAATAAAATGACCGCCGGGTCCCTTTACGTTGTACATACCTGTAAACAAAACCATAAAAGCCGTAGACGTACAGACCAAAAAGGTATCTACGTACACAGAAAATGCCTGAACCAGCCCCTGTTTTGCCGGATGGGAGACTTCCGCAGCGGCCGCGGGATGCGCACCAGAGCCTTGACCGGCTTCGTTAGAATAAATCCCCCGCTTTACGCCCCAAGCAATAGCCGTTCCTACCATACCGCCGAACACAGAATCCACACCAAAGGCACTGCGAAAAATCAGCGAAAATACTTCGGGCAACGCAGTAATATTCGTCATCATAATATAGAAAGAAACGAGAATGTAGCCGAGTGCCATAAACGGAATGACAACCTGAGCGACATTGGCAATCCTTTTTACACCGCCAAAAATAATAAGCGCCAGCAAAATGACCAATAGAACCCCTGAGACTTTCATATTCATTCCAAACGAACTATGGAATGCTACGGCAATTGAGTTCGATTGGGTTCCCGGCAAAAGCAAACACATAGCCACCAACGCGACAACCGCAAAAATGACGGCAAACCATTTTAAGCCTGTTCCTTTTTCGATATAAAAGGCTGGGCCGCCACGGTACAGACCATCGCGCCTTACCTTATATATTTGAGCCAGTGTGGATTCAACAAAGGCTGTAGCCGATCCGATAAAAGCCATGACCCACATCCAAAATATCGCCCCCGGTCCGCCCATGCCGATAGCCAAGGCAATACCTGCTATATTCCCCGTCCCTACACGACCCGATAGCGCCATTGTAAAAGCCTGAAAGGAGGATACACCTGCCTCGGAACTCTTTCTTTTGAATACCAAAAGGATCATTTCTTTAAGATGCCTGATTTGGAGGAAGCGAGTCATAATTGAAAATAACAATCCTACTCCCAAACAGACATACACCACTGGATTACTCCAGATGATGCCATTCACTGTCTCTATCCACTTCTCTAGCATTCCTTGCAATTCCCCCCGCTAAGTCGATGGCTTTCTAGTCTTTGTTTACAGAAAATTTTCATAATTACAAAAAATTATAGTTCAGTTTTTATCACCGTACAAGTTAATTTAATTGACATATTGTCAATTACAGGTGGACTTATCGGATACACCAAATGACGACAAAAAAGCTCTGATGATCCGGGAATGTGGATCATCAGAGCTTTGTCCTTAAGACATTCAGGCAATGCCCTCTTTCTCATTTGTAGCGCTAAACAGTTTTAACAGCAGCTCCTGCTCCCTTACTTGACCTTGGGAGATAGGAAGGATTTCAGTATATTCGGAAGAATTCGTAATGATAACTGGCGTAATCGTAGGATACCCCTCTGCCCTGATTTGCTCAACATCAAACTCGAGCAGCAGATCCCCGGCCTTTACCTGATCGCCTTCTTTGACATAGGAAGTAAAATGTTTACCGTCCAGCTTGACCGTATCTACTCCGACGTGAATCAGAACTTCTGCACCATGATGCGAAACAATCGCAAGCGCATGTTTTTTCTTGAACGCTACCGTAATCGTTCCGTCGAACGGGGCTACAACTCTGCCCGTTATCGGTTGGATGGCAATGCCTTTGCCCATAGCTTCCGAAGCAAATGCAGGATCAGGAACCTCCGACAGAGCCACCACAGTTCCTTCAATCGGGCTAGGTATCTGCCTTCATCTGAAGCCAGCGCTAAACCGGGTAAAGTACGGGATGAACATCCGAAACCCCATGCTGGATCATGTCAAGAGCAACTATCCTTTGGCTTTTCAGGCGGGAGTCATTGGCGCCAAACTGATCGAGAGCAAGCTGAATATTGCGATCCCGGAAGCGGAGATGGGCTATCTGGCCATTCACATCGGAGCAGCCATCGAAAGACAGCGTATGAACACCCGGTCAAAACGCTGTCTGGTCGTCTGCACTTCAGGAGTCGGAAGCGCCCGGCTGCTCAAGTACAAACTGCAAAGCACTTTTGGCAGCCGGCTTGAAGTGGCGGGTACAACGGAATATTACAAGCTTCAGCAGGTTCCCCTCCATGACATTGATTTCGTGGTGAGCACCATTCCCATTCAGCTGCCATTATCCGTTCCAGTCGTGGTGGTGCAGACGCTTCTTGGCGGCAGTGATATGGACAAAATTGAAAGTTTGCTGGCCGGTGAAGCCGAGTTTAATTTTGACTACATCCGAGAGGAACTCGTATTTCTGAGACAAAATTTTACGCCCCGATCATGGAAGCAATAACCACCATGGACAGTGAACTCGTATTTCTGAGACAAAATTTTACCACCAAGGAAGAGGTCATCTCTTTTCTGGGCCAAAAAATATATGCTGAAGGGCTAATCCGCTCTACCGAAGGCTTTATTGGACTCGTTCTGGAACGAGAACAAGCTGCACCCACGGCTTACGGGAATTTGGTAGCCATTCCTCACCCTATTATTCCGCAAAGCAATCAAACCGTATGGGCGGTCTGCACCCTTCAACAGCCTATCGATTGGGGCGACAAACCAGTGCAATTCATCTGTCTCCTCAGCATTGAAAGAAACGGCAAAGAGCCACCTGCCAAAATGTATAAACATCTCATGGAACTGGTCGACAATTCGGATATAATCCAGCAGATATTAAAATGCGAAACATACGAGGAATTCTCCAGGATTATCGTTAAATATAAGCTGTATTGATACCAAGCTCCGCAGTGCATCCGGCTGATAGTCACAGAACAGGTGCTGCTTCGGGGCTTTTTGAAATGGAAGTAGTAGTAATGAATGAATTTCCGCTACTGGCGGAAAAGGCTTGGGTTTAGATCTCGGCAGTAAACCTTTACACTGTACGATTTTACGGTCATTGACCTGGAGAACCGTCGTTTTGGCACAGCTTCAATCTCTGTGCAAGAGCAATTCACGATCATCAATATGCATGATTTCGAAGCGGATGTCCTACTGATCGGCATTAGATAACCGATGAATTGCTGAAAGGAAACCGGCTGCTCCCCCAAAAAGCCCAGACCGAATAAGGTCGGGCTTTTCATAATGAAGGCGAACCGTGGCTGTGCAAATCCACAATTCAGCAGAGATTGCTGATGGGATTGTACGAGATAGCCGTTTCGCAAACGTTAGTTTTTAGTTGCATTTCTCTAATGTCAATCATAGCCCCTGCTTGTTTCAAGAAGTTAAAGCCGAGTATTCCGTCGATTTCCATGCCATAATCCATAAACAGCGTACTGGCAGAACCTGTGTCAAGTAGCACCTTCCCCAGCTTTAATTTCCTTCCCCTAAAAACAACTGTCACGCTTACGAAGGGAAGCCCATAACTTTCCGTTATATTCGTCTTGGTTCTCTAATCCCCACATATCGTTCTCGAGCCACAACCTTAGGACGGGAGGTGTGAAAAAAACAATACTCTCTGTGAGGGTCTTCCTGGTGCAACTCACTGTACCGCTTCAATGTTTTGGTAGAGTCCTCATAGGAATCGATCACGGACATCTCTTCAATAAAACGCTGGCCTTCCTTAGAATAGGCCTTGGTCGCCTCAAGAATGACCCATTCATTAGGAAAACGCTCCTGAACTTCATCCCATCGCATCTTGGACATCTCCGGTTAAATGTTTGCCGTTATTATAGCATCTCGAGCCAAATCTTCTAAACCAAAGTTAGACCTCCGCCCGATCTCTGAAGTTCTTTTATAAAGCGGTATCCTTCCAGAAAACCGACAACAAAGGCTTCCTCCTTTCAAATCTACTATAATAGTGTTTTCTATTTGCTAGATTTAAAACAATGAATAGTGAAAGGTACTACTTATTATAAATAGCAAGGCGAAACATATATTCTTTTTCATGCTCACATACAGTAAAATGTATTTGAAGAGAGGTGCAGGCTGAATTACTCTCTCTAGAACTCCTGATAAACCTATTGGAGAAGGCACTTAATTTAGACTAAAAGCGTACTGAACCCCTGTCCGCAGGCAACGCCACAAAAGCTTAGTTACAGGTGTAGTCACAGTTTTGATCGGACTCCCCTTCACAGAATTCTCTTCGGGACGTCTTGAGACAGCAAGGAGGATGGGAATAAAACGTTGAATTAAGAAGGAATTAATGGTCACTACATGCCTGTCTACTGTAAATGAAACAAACAGTATTGATAATATGATAATCAAAGGGGAAATAAGGTATGAACAAATTTGGTTTGTATACAAAATTCATCGCTTACGAAGGTCAACGCGACATTCTGGTTGAAATGCTGTTGGAAGCTGCAAGTGGTATGGAATCAGTTGAAGGTTGCGATCTATATGTGGTAAACATTCCTGAGAATGACCCTAATAGCATTTGGGTGACGGAAATATGGAGTGATCCTTCAACTCATCAAGCATCGTTGTCTTTAGACGAAGTAAAAGTACTCATCCAGAGAGCAAGACCGCTCATTGCCGGGATAGAGCAAATTAAACTTCGCCCGCAGGGTGGAAAAGGAATCTAGTTTGTTAATCAAACGGGCAAGCAAAAATAAGAGCAAAACATAAAAATCATTCCCCTGTTGAAAACAGGGAAATGCACATAGTGGAGTGTATTCATTACATGGATTCCGGCTTCTCTAGGGCTGTCCCCTTCCGTACTCCACAAACTCGTCCACCGTCACGATCTGGCCGGGCCAATGTAATACGGATGCCAGTTGACTTACAGGCGGAGCCTAATGGCTTTGGCCCGGATCATCAGGCTTCCTTCCGTCTCCACCCCACGCGAACGCCGAGCGTCCATAATAACATTCAGCTGTTGCCGCATCTGCGGAATGATTTACAGAGTAGACATAATCACGTAAGTGACCTTCTTCGGCGTTCCCAGTTTTTCCAATGCAATAATCAGATCTTTCGTCTTTGTAATTTGGAAGAACAAGATAATCGAGGCTGTGATGGCAACGATCTTAAACGTTAACAACAGAGTGTAGCTCAAGCCTTCCTGTTTCAGAATGAATATCCAGCCTGACCAGAGAACCATATCACCCGGGTAGAAGAAGCCCTGAATAATAAAAATAAAGAGAATGATCAGCGTAACACCTTTAAAAAAGGCTGCAAAAACCTTTGAAAACGCCAGCCAGCAATGCAATGACCATACATATCGGAAGAATGGCATATTGATAAGTATATCCCGGTACGATCAGAATGGAGATTAGTACAAAAAGTACACCCAACAGCTTGGTTGTCGGATAAAGTTCAAGAATGGACTTTTTCACTTCACCTGATCTACCTTCCGGTTCATTTTTTGGGAACGCATATTAATGTCGCCGTAATGCATTTTATTCCTGGAAAGTTATCTTGAAATTGGACAGGAATTTTTTATTGGTTAAAGCCGCGCTGCCTCATCGCCTCAAATAATAGCACTGTAGAGGCCATCGCTGCATTTAGCGATTCTGCTTGCCCCTTCATCGGGATGAATACCGATTCATTGACCATGCGTGCGGTGGCATCGGAAATGCCTTGGCCCTCGTTGCCAATCACGAGCCAGGTGGAAACACGCAAATCCACGGCATAGCATGACAGGCTCGCGTCCAGCGAGGTGCTGATCAAGCGGGCCCCCTTGCCTTGAGCCTGCGGCAAAAGCTCCTCCAGGCTGCCCTCGATCACGGGCAGGTGAAACAACGATCCCATCGTGGAGCGGATCGTTTTCGGGTTATACAGGTCGGCGCAGCCATGACCCAGAATAACGCCAGCAGCTCCGGCGGCGTCCGCACTGCGAATGATGGTGCCTACATTGCCGGGGTCCTGCACCCCGTCCAGCACCATCACCAGCGCATCCGGTTGCTCCAGCAATGTCGCAAATGCGCTGCGCTCCTCCTTACGCACGATGGCGAAGACGGACTGTGGCGTCTTCGTGTCGGTACATTTGGCAATGACCG
>NZ_ASSB01000336.1:0-411 GCF_000520755.1 Paenibacillus sp. 1-18 | reverse complement strand
CGGCATCACGGAATTCTCCATAAACACCTTCTGACTTACTTTACGAATATAGATGGGTAACCCATGTACAGCCTGGAGCTTTTCATGCAGCATGCTGACGTACTCGTTTACGTGAGAAGAAGGGCGAAAGTCTATCTTTTCAACGTACAGGGCCGGAATCAAAAGGTATAATGCGTAGGAGTACAAAACGACGTTGGAAGGCATAAATACAGCCATAGAACGCTGCCAGCCTGGCTGATAGGTCTGTACTTCCTCCAAAGCACCTTGAAGTGTGAGGATGGTGGAATCAATTTCTGCATTGGCGGCCCGATAGGATGAAAATTGGGTGAGAATATCCATCACTTCCTGCCGATGCTCGATCAAATAATTAAGGCACTTCAGAATTGCTTCATGCCTTTCCAAAAAAAGCGT
>NZ_ASSB01000335.1:0-1597 GCF_000520755.1 Paenibacillus sp. 1-18 | reverse complement strand
TATATTCTGCTTGATTCTATACTCGCAGAATATAATTAACAAAGCACAAAAAATCACAATCATTCCTTAATAAACTTTTAAAAGCTTATTCCAACTTGAGTCATGAGTAGGAATGAACTTTTTTACAAGTCCAAAAGAGCCAATTTTATTACATTTTTAAAAGCTCGAATCTCTCTACAAAAACAATGACTTGTCATCCCTCCCTGTCAGAGTTACCATCACACACTCAAACCACGGGAGGGAAATCATAACATGTCAAATTTGTTCTTTCTTTAGTAGAGACTAGAGGAATTTTAGATTTTTTCTTCTGGATTGACTGTGATATGAATATTCTTTATAAGATTTTATAAATATTAATAGAAGTGAAGGGATAAAAAGTGCGATATAAATTGGATCTAAATAGGAATTCCATCTATATTAAAGAGACTGAATTGCATTTCAAACATCGGAAGTTGATTAGAGAGTTAGGGGCTGGAGCAAATGGTGTTGTTATTGAATGTTTAGATGATTTTTTGGAAGCGAAGTTGGCTATAAAAGTATGGTTTCCTAGAAGTGGAGATTCGTTTCTTGAGCAAAACAGATTTGTGTCAGAAGTAAAGAAGTTAAAACAAGTTTCTGAACATCAATATATAGCTACACTATACCATGTTAATTATGGAAATGGCTTCTATTACGCAGAGATTGAACTAATAGAAGGAATTGTTTTAGCTAAATGGCTAGAACATAAAAAAACACAACGAGATCGATTCAGGATAGCTAAACAAATCATTGAAGCTATGGATTATGCTCATTCTCTTAACGTATATCATGGTGATTTACATAAAAAAAATATTATGATTTCTAACAACTTCCAGGTCAAAATTTTGGATTTTGGCACCAGTTTGTTCAGCCCTAAGACTTCAGCCTTGAGATCTTCATATTTACTAGCTCGAACTTTAGGTGTTCTTATTCTCCAAGGTAAAGAATCTTATACAAGATTGTTAGATGAGCAAATTATAGAATTTTTAATGACTCCTAATTTTCAGATTATAAAGAAGAAGTATAAAAATAAAGATTATTTAAAACCAGAAATAGTACTAGCAAGCTTTGAAATATTGATGGAACTTATTGTGGCAATTGAAGATCATATTACTACCGTTGAAGAACCTTTTACTATACTAGGTGATTTAGCTCAGTTGTTAGCCAAATCACCCTTTCTTCGGATGAAAAATCTCTTAAGTCTATTTCAAGAACTTATAAAAAATAACTATATCTCCTTCTTTCTTGAACGCCTTTTTGATGCAACTCAATTTCATGAATACGATCCTATAGAACTATTAGATGAAGATTTAGAGAAATACATTACAAGTTTTGAATTAACGGGTAATACATTTGTAATGTACTTAGGATTACAGGATTTTCGAAAAAATATAAAGCAGTATAGATCTTGGCGCAAATTCTATGCCGAAGTTCTAGAAAAACGAGAAATTTTTAGTTTAGTGAACAGCAAATAGAAGATGTACTCGAATTTAACTTACAACTGAAGCTTGGCTTGCTTTCCGTATTGATGTAAGTCCTGCTAACAGAGCCTTTTTGTCCTGAAATTTAAGTTACACAC
>NZ_ASSB01000334.1:0-2125 GCF_000520755.1 Paenibacillus sp. 1-18 | reverse complement strand
AGGCCTGAAAGTGATGGAGCCTCGAAAAGAGTAAAACGGAGAGGTCGACGTTTTCGAAAGTACGGAAGACAGCACTCATTTATGCGTTAAAGGTGAGGATGAATGAGCTCTCCCGGGGCGAAGAGCCAGGCATGCTATACAATGACTTCACAGTAACTTGGGAGACCCTGCCCATTCTTCGGAAAAGAAGTATGACAAACAACCGATCACAAGGGAGAATGTCAAATGATGGACAGGGAGTCGGATCACTGCGTACTACCGATGAAACCGAGTAATGTCGGCAGAGGGGAGGCAGTGACATATCACCGATCTTGCTAAAACGGCTGCCATATTAGCATTTGGAGGGGACTTACGTAAGCTGTCTCACGGAAAACAGTTATTACGAAAAGCAGGATTGAACTTAGCAGAACGAAGTTCTGGCAAGTATAAGGGACAAATTAAGCTCACCAAACGAGGCAACTCATTACTGCGTAAGCATTTGTACTTCACGGTGTTTCACCTGTTATCTTTCAATGGGGCATTCCAAGCCATGCATGCACACAATATTGAAGTGAAACGAATGACGAAAATGCAGTCAATGATGAAGCTGATTGGGAAACTGGCTCGAATCCTTGTAGCCATGGCGAGAGAAGGACAAACATTCTCCACGGATAAGGCCCAGCCACCATTCGCGATTTTACAAAGAAAGCACGGAGTACCGAGATTTTTACGCTTTAGGGCTTAGACCCGTTCCGTTAACGTTGATCGGACTCCACACCTTGGATAGATAGGACGAAGGAATGTGAGGGCATAGACCCGTCGAGATTTGGGAGAGTGAATCCCCAAGGACTTTGTGGAGAGAGGCGTGCTACATAACTTTTTATGGAAGATGTTGTAAAATTGGTCAGCACCTTCTGTTCCCCCATGCGCTCAAACGGAACTGTCTAGCCCACACTATCCACTCATTTAAATTCCTATTTAAAACAACACGTGAAATCCTGCGAATGAGCGAGCATTTGTGAGAAAATCCTTATTCTCTGAGGGAGCTTAACGTCTCCGCGTTTATGTGCAAGCCAAGAATTTCAATCACCTCGCTTGTCCCAGCCCGAATTTGAAATGACTTACGATCGTGGCAACAATATGTATGAAATGGAAGTGTGGATTCCTATCGTTAAGAAGTCTGCATCTTGCGGACTAACCCCATAACTTATGCAAGAAGGCGACCCTATCTTGGTCGCCTTTCGAGCTTCCAAGGGTAATTCCCGTCGGGCCTATATGGTCAAAATTAGCCGGTACAGCATTCAGGCTGAAAGACAGTAAAGGAGGGAGGTCGAAGTCGGGGAACAAAGACGAACGCTCCGCTTCTTCAGCAGCAGTCGTCGATACGGACAACGCGAACATGATCGACGCTAACGCGAACGGCAGTGCGGTCACCCGAAGCAATAAGAGAGCAACATTTCAAAACGGCTCCTATGTTACAACTATAGAGAAACAGAGAATAAGGAGCTGAGTACTGATGAGCAAATTGATAGGAAAAATAGCGTTAGTAACGGGGGCCAGCCGGGGGATCGGGCGCAGCATCGCGTTACGTCTGGCGCAGGAGGGCGCTTTTGTCGCCGTACATTACGGTCAACGCCGCCATGAAGCGGAAGCGGTCGTGCAACAAATCGCCCAAAACGGAGGAAACGCCTGTGCGATTGGCGCCAATTTGAGCACGCCTGACGGCATTCGCGAGTTGATCGCGGCGCTGGACGAAGCAATTCGAGAGCACGGGGACGGCGGCGGATTCGATATTTTGGTCAACAACGCGGGAATCGGGCAAATTCTTACTTTCGAAGAAGCGACGGAAGCTACTTTTGACGAAGTGATGACGATTAACGTCAAAGCGCCGTTTTTTGTAATGCAGCAAGCTTTGCCGCGGTTGAAGGACGGCGGGCGCATCATCAACATTTCTTCCTTCGTGACACGGGTAGCTTCCCCGGGTGTCTTCACCTACAGCATGACAAAAGGAGCGATCAATACCTTTACACTGCTGCTGGCCAAGCAGTTGGGGAGCAGAAATATTACGGTCAACTCTATCCAACCCGGCATCATCAACACCGAGATGAATGAAGGAACTTTGAGTGATCCAGACGGACAAAAATAT
>NZ_ASSB01000333.1:0-4297 GCF_000520755.1 Paenibacillus sp. 1-18 | reverse complement strand
CGGCGATTAGTGAATGGATTGCTGAATCTGCTGCCGAGGGAGCATTGCACCGCCCCGGTGCGGGCTTTCATGCGATTGAGATTCGTCTGCCGCAAAAGCTTGCTTCAAAGAATGAAGCGGATATTACGGCTTTGCTGCCGGGATTACCCCGCGCGGAAGAGGCATTAAAGCTCATACGTGAGCGTATAGCAGAGCGCGCTCGGGGAGCAATTCCGCAAAAACGTCATACTCCGTAACAATTCGGGTGTATACTTCTTTTTTCGGGCCTATTCATCTGCATCGGACTGAATAACGGCTTCGAAGAGTGTCGAAAGTTCAGTTACAATAGGGGAACGGAAAGTGATAGCAAGTCATGCATTAATTGCGATATTGGAGGAGATACCAGCATGAAACGACATATGCAACAGACGCGCCCCCCACAGCGCTGGACCAGGGCGCTCATTCCAGGGCTGATCCTGCCGGGGCTCCTGCTGGCGGCTTGTCAGCAGGGAGGCTCAGGTGGACAGGAAAGCGAGCCGTTGAAGTCATCTACGACGGTACAGGAAAATGCACCGTCTTCTACCCAGCCGGGGACGGCTGGCAGCAGCTCTGGCACGGGACAAGCCTCCACGGGCGCAGAAAGCGGACAAGCTGATGCCATGATGGCCATTCGAAGCCAAAATGCGCTGCAGGCGACGGTTAAGGAAGAGGATGGAACCGCGGTTGTAACGAATGCGGAGGCTGACACGGTCGTTGTTAACAAAAAGCGCAGCTTGCCTATAGGCTATGTTCCGGGCGATCTGGTCGAGCCGAAGGTGCCGTTTTCCTTTGAGGGGCCGCATGAGAAGCGGCAAATGCGCAAGGAAGCGGCAGATGCGCTGGAGAAGCTGTTCGCAGGTGCCCAGAAGGATGGTATAGAACTGCGGGCAGTATCGGGATATCGCTCCTATAAGCGACAGGTTTCCATTTTCAACAACAATGTAAAGACAAAGGGGCAGGCATATGCCACTCAAGTCAGCGCCGTACCGGGGACGAGCGAGCATCAGACAGGATTGGCGATCGACGTATCCAGCCCAAGTGTGGGCAATGCGCTGGAGCAAGCCTTTGGCGCTTCCAAAGAAGGTGAATGGCTGGCAAAGCATGCGCCGGAATACGGATTTATTATTCGTTATATGAAGGGTAAGGAAGATGTGACTGGCTATGTGTACGAGCCTTGGCATATTCGTTACGTGGGAGAAGATATTGCAGAGGATGTAACCAAGCAGGGATTAACTCTTGAAGAATATTTCGGCGAAAACAAAATCAAGCTGTAGCAGTCAAAAGCAAAGCTGTAATCCTGTGGGATTGCAGCTTTTTTACATATTTTTCTTTCCAAATTGAACCTTTTCAAGGTAGAATCTCGTATAGTGATTGACGACAGAAGCGTGCAGGAAGGGAAGGGAATCATCATTTATTATTCATTAACGTATCGGGAATGGTCAGAAGACACACAAAAGGAACTGCGCAGCCTGACACGGGAATCCGTATCGGGAGATGAGCTGTTTCTGCGCAAGCTTGTAGACGCTACGCGTCTCCATGACAAACTATGGGCACATATCTCCAATGAAAGTGAGGATCACACAGAGCATTCCGTCTATGTGACCGAATTTACAGGGGAACGTGCGAAGCCTTACGGCGCATCAATTACTGACCTCGTACTGGCAAGTGATGGAGGCTACGCCTCAACGTTCAGCGTGCTTTACTGGGTATGGCATGAGCCTGCATTTCGTAGTATGGAGCACCGGGAAGGCTCCGTATTTACGCTGGAGCTAGCCCATCGGCTATTGGATCACTATACGGTGCTGGGTGGCACAACGTATGAATTCGTTTATTCTGTACTGGACCCACAACTGAAAAAGGTACATCTGTTTGTGAAGGAGGTCGATCTGTGATGGAGCACTCTTGGGAGAAAATCAAATCCAGGCCCGGCTCTCGTACACGGATGGCGGCCTTTGCCCTGATGCTGGCTGTGCCAGCCGTCCTGACGGGCTGCGGTGACGACGAGTATTATGACTGCGATGAGCTTCCTGTATCGGAGCAAACAGCGTGTCGGGATTCAGGCAGCAGCGGGTATTACTATGGCGGATCAACCTATTATAGCGGAGGCTCCTCCTATCATAGCAGTCGTTCCTCTTCAAGCTCTTACCGCAAAAGCTCATCTTCATCTTCCGGCTCACACAGCGGTTTTGGCAGCAGCGGCTCACGTAGCGGCTTTTTCTCTGGAGGTTAAAATGAGGATGCGTACCATTCGGCAACTGCCCTATGATCATGACGAGCTTTTTAGCGGCGAAATCAGCCGTATGATTCCATACCATCGCATGTATGGCAAATCCTATTGTGTGCCCGCGTTAACGATGTATCGCGAGACCGAGCTGGCAGAGCTTCAGGCTGCATCCGAGGCGATACATAGCATCTATCGCAAAGTTCAGCACTTTGTCCAGCGCTATATGCCTGATGAGTACCTGGTGGAACGATTGGGTGTCCATCCGGGTTTGCTGCGTGCTGCGCGCATGGAGGCCGCGCCGGATGGAATTACCCGACAGGACTGGATTGTGGGGGAAGCGGGGATCAAGTGCATTGAGAACAATACAGACACTCCGACTGGAATCCCCGAGGCAGCCTATCTCGAAGGGAAGCTGCTGGAGATCCTGAATGAGGGCGGAGGGTCACGGGAAGATACTGCTCTATTGGGACCGTCAGCTGGAATGGATGATGCCATTCAGCGTGCACTGATTGATTTGATACATTTTTATAGCAGCAGGGGATTAGGCACAAAAGTGTATTTTACTTGCTATGATTGGCATATTGAGGATCAGACCAACACAAAATATATCATGCGCTTGTGTGAACAAGCTGGATTTGAAGTGGTTTATGCGCCCTTGGAAGAGCTGGAGATTATCCCGGGTGAAGGATTGTATCACCGGGGAGAGCCCATACACATCCTCTACCGCCTGTATCCGCTGGAATATCTGATTGATGACCGGGAAGAGGACACGGGGCTAGAGGTGGGGCAGGCGCTAATGGATATGGTAGCGGACGGTAAGGTAGGATTAATCAATCCGCCGCAGCATATTATTACCCAAAGCAAGGGGTTTACCGCAACCGTATGGTCGCTGTATGAGCGCAATGAGCAGACACCAGAGTTCTGCGGCTTTCGCTTGTTTAACGACCAGGAGCTGGAGGTGATAAGAACCTACCTGCTGCCTACGTATTTTGAACCAACGGTGTTTATGCAAAATGAACAGCCTTATGTGGCCAAAGGAATATGGGGCCGGGAGGGAAAAGGGACGCATCTGATTGTGTCTGCCGATACCGAAAATAAGCTGGAAGTTCCAGCTCTGACGGAACAATGGGCGAAGGCTGTCCCGTCTAACGTCTCTGATGAAGCAGATGCTCCGCTAACGCCTGAGCAGGAGGAGGCCGCACATATTGCCGCTTATTACGAAAGCCAACCCAAGATTTATCAGCGGCTGTGGCCTATGCAAAGCGCAGAGGTGCAGACCGAGGAAGGGCTATATCATGGCTATGTGCTGACCGGCGTATTTGTTATCGGCGGGAGGTTTGCGGGCATCCTGCCACGAATCGGGGAAAAGGTCACCGGCGATATGGCCTATTATTGTGCAGCCGCCGTTCCGACCGTATCTCATGAGTCATCTGGGCGCTCTTAGCCTTTTTACATGATTAATAAGTATTAAAATATAATTATTCATAGTATTAAGTATGCATATGCTTAAATGTCACTATGGTTAAGTATTTATAAGGAGGAAGAGGATTGGACTCACAAATCAGCTTGGGGAACGCATTGGGCAATGTAGGCATCGGCTTGCTTATCCTGTTTGCCATCTTAATCGTAGGTTATTTTGTGTTCAGCTTGCTGACACGTTATAACGATAATCAGGAAATCGCACGCGGCAATGAGGCGGCAGGCATCTATATGGGGGCAAAGCTGCTGGGTCTGTGTATTATCGTGGGCATGGTGTCATACAGCAGCCATTCATGGCTCGATATGCTGATTTGGTCAGCCGTAGGCATAGTGGTGCTGTGTTTGGTCTATATTATTTTTGATCTGTTGACTCCACGTACCAAAGTGTGCGAGGAAATTGCCAAAGGCAATGTGGCTCTGGCGCAACTGCTGCGCTCGATCATTGTCGGGGTGTCATTTGTGGTGGGTACATTCTTGATGTAGCCCTGGATAGAGAATGGGTATAAAGAAGGTATATAAAAGGATATGCAAAAACCGCACTGAACTGTGACCCTATTTGTGGACACATAAAAGAAA
>NZ_ASSB01000332.1:0-11385 GCF_000520755.1 Paenibacillus sp. 1-18 | reverse complement strand
CAGTGGCAAGCTGGCTGCGCCGGACAGTCCGGATAAGCGGCTGGAGGTATTCGTCAGCGGCACGGAGCCGAAGGAAACCATATCAGGGCAGAACAACCCACCGGCAGCGACACAGACTGACCAAGCGGAGCGACAAGCGGAAAAGAAATCATGGTGGAGCAATTTCAAGCGATGGTGGATGGAGTAACAGCCAAAAAAGACTGAGAGAAAGCTATAAGCGCTTCTCTCAGTCTTTTTAGTCACCAAAAGCAGCTAAACGACTCGATACGATTGGTATCTACACCGTAATAGGTCCAGAAAAAACCATTCCACCGGAATCCCGCTACAGATGTTCTGCCTACAAAGACGGGATACAGCCAGAAGCGCTCGCCATTCGTCAGCCATATAAACGTGTTGCGGAACAAGCAACCCGAGATGGCTTGGGGATCAATAGCATAGGCCGTGACCAGCGGCTTTGGTGGTGTAAATTGCGGTGGCGGGGCAGTTGGCGCTTGAGCTTGGGGTCCCGGTCCGCCAGGACCTATCGGGCCTGGCGGCGGCGAGAACGGCCCTTGCCCTGGTGGCGGGCCAAAAGGCGCCAGCGGTTGTGGCGAAAAAGTTCCTCCCCCTGGTGGTGGGCCAATCGGTGACGGGAACGAACCCTGTGTACCAGGAAATTGGGGAATTGAAGGACCTGACGGTGTGATTGGACCCGGAGTGCCCGGTTGTGTTCCGAAAGGCACCTGTGGCATTAAAGACATTGTGTTTCACTCCTTGTGTTCTAGGCTGATGTATCCTATGCGGGACATCAGCCCGTGGACTGGGCGAATCCCCATATCGTCACGAATAGGCGGGTCCACACACAACTGCCTGTGGTCGTTCCGTAAGCTTCCCCAAACGGACTCTACAAAACAGATTGGATCGTAAAATTCACTAAACAGACACTGATCCACCGCCTTCATCAGGAGAATGGAGCCGTGTTACATGCTGTTTTCACCCTCAAAAGACAAGCCTTCATGGCTATTGACCAAATGGCAATCGAATTTGGCAAAAGCGTAACCTACTTAACTTATTATAGTCTTATCAAATAACCCGATTAAGACCACTCTGGTCTCGACCGGGTTATTTGTTATTAAGGTTGGGGATCATCTTTTCCTCCTGATATGAATGAGTATAATTAAAACAATATTTTTTATGGTAATATTACATTTAATAGATGCTAATAAAAGGATGTGTGAATCATTGTCTAATGAGTTATTCAACCATAATCATACTCAAAACAAATTTAGTGCAGATTGTGAAAAATGCTTTGGTTTATGCTGCGTAGCTTTACCTTATGCAAAATCTGCTGATTTTGCTTTTAACAAGGATGGAGGAACTCCTTGTCAAAACCTAAATGCGGATTATCGTTGTAGTATTCATAAGAATCTAAGAAATAACGGCTTGCGGGGATGCACGGTATACGATTGCTTTGGGGCAGGGCAAAAAATTTCTCAAGTTACGTACAATGGGAAAAGTTGGAGAGACGACCCGGCAATAGCTGAGGAAATGTTCAATATACTCCCCATAATGCAACAGCTTCACGAAATGCTTTATTACTTAAATGAAGCCCTTGGCTTAGAAGAAGCTCAACCCATCTATACAGACCTACAAGAAGCTATGGCGAAAACCGAACAGCTTACGGATCAAGCTCCGACATTCCTTTTAGATCTTTATGTACCAACCCATAGGGCACTCGTTAATGATTTGCTTCTACAAACAAGTGAGCTCGTACGTAAAAAAGTTAATAAAAATATGGAACACAGTAAATATGGTAAAAAAATCAAGCGCAAAGATCTTATGGGTGCTAATTTAAGAGGCGCTAATCTGAGAGGCACTAATCTGAGAGGAGTTTTACTTATTGCCGCTGATCTCCGAGAAGCTGATATGAGAATGACCGACCTTATCGGTGCGGATTTTAGAGACGCTGATTTAAGTGGAGCTAATCTCGAAGGAAGTATTTTTCTGACACAAGCGCAATTAAACTCGGCCAAGGGCAATCGTAAAACCAAAATCCCTTCTTCTTTAAGTATTCCAAGCCATTGGCTACATTAAATTCTAGCGATATAAAAATCCAACCGCGGAATCGGATGGTGCTTCCCATCATTCCCCCTTCTACTGCACCATTCCGCCTTTGGCAAAGCATGGACAATAATCATAAAGGCATCATTCCTTTTCGTTCAAAAATTCCCTTAACCGCCGGCTTAAAGCTGCATACTGCTCTGCATTGGTGTCTGAAAAAGCTTCTTCTCTGTTAGAGTGCGCATGTTGATACTGTGGAAGGCTTGAAAATTGCGACCTTGTAAAATCTATAATGTCCTCTCCGATTCGATTGTAATAATGCCAGCCACTATCCAGCCATGTCTTCAAAATATCGCCGCCAAACCTGTCCTGAACGACGAGTGCTGTAACACCGCATTGTCCCGCCGCAGGATTATCCGCTGTCCATTTAGAGCTGGACTCCAAAGACCAAGCTTGAAACAGCGCTTCTTCCAATTCTAAAAAACGATCTGCATTCAACTTGTGTCGCCCCTTTCGATTCTAATCATACTTAAAATTTATGATGAACACTCTGCACGAATTTCACCTGCCCGTTCCCACGGACTAGACACGTTGTATTCCACACCTGCATTCTCCATAAAAACATCCAATTGTCACAAAAATTTAAAATCCGACATATTGATAAATAATTATTTTCATGTTATATTATAGGTTTACTCGTTTTAATTTCGCGATACTATTCCTTTGTATACATCAACTCTTTTAGGAGGAATTCGATGCCATTGGACAAATAGAAAGCATTCACCCCACCTTAATGTGGGACGAAGATAACATGATTTTAGTCGACACCGCTTACCCCGGGCAACTATCACTTTTACATGAGGCTATTCTGAGTACCGGATTACACATCCATAACCTAACCTCCATATTCATTACACACCAGGATCTTGATCATATCGGCAGCTTAGCAGATATAATCCAGGCTTCTTCATCCCCGGTTCAGGTGTTCGCCAGTTCTATCGAAAAGCCCTATATACAGGGATAGCGTAAAAAGTATGTTATTTCAGAATCGATCTACTAGAGAGTGTACTGCACTCTGTTCCCAGGTAATCCTCATTACCGATTGCGCCACGCTAACTGTTTCAGTACTTCTTCTGGTTGATACAACCCCTTCTAAATCTGGATTCGCAAGCGAGTCAATCATAATTTCTGGTAGTTGAAGTAAATTATCATCAATTGATTGAGGAACTGAAATGTAATATGCCCCGTAAGAATGTTCTGTTACTCCACTTGCCCCAATTAAGTTATTAAATATGTAAAAGGGCATCAAAATCTTTCAGCGCCGATATTACTTCTTTGGGTGTTGTCAGCACAGAGACTCTTAACAAATACAGTTTTTAATGATTTCAATAAATAGTTTTTTTGTTTTTGGCATATATTCTAATTTTTTATTAGATAATATGCCTAATTCAACATATTGATTGTTAATTTCTACTTCTAAATACTTATTCTTATCGCCTATAGGCAGTGATTTAAAAACAGCACCTATGAATTCAGTATTTTCTATCATTTTAGGTATAACAGAAATTGCAGTTGTAGCATGAATTATGTTGTTTTTGTAGCTATTGTTAAATTGACTTCTTACCAAGTGATACGTCAAACAGTTCATCCCTCCTGTTACAAAACGAAAATCAAACAACTCCTCCATAGTCACTTTTTGACCAGCTAAAGGATGATTTTCTGAGACGATAAAACAAAGTTCTTCACTTAAAATAGGATTAAATGTAATAGAATTATTTTCAATTTTACCGCAAAATGCAAAATCAATCGTATTTTTAATTAATTTGTTATACAACTCTTCCGTTGAGGTTGAAATAAAATTACACTCCATATTCGGCTTTAGCTGTATGAATTCCTTAAATATTCTCGGAATGATATTAGAATAGTTTTCATGTATTCCAACGTTTATAACGCCTCTTTCTTCTTCTCCTAAAGAAATCATTTCGTCTTTTATATAATCCAAGTGTGAAATTAAATTGTTTATGTTCTTAGCAAGAATCTCACCTTGGGGTGTTAATGTCGCCCCCCATTCACGTTCAAATAATTGAACGCCAAATTCCTTTTCCAGCTTTTGTATTTGTCTTGTTACTGCTGATTGAGAATAATTTAATTTTTCAGCAGATTTTATAAATGTCCCTTCTTTTACAATACTGGAAAAAGTCATGAGTTCCTTAATATCCATTTATGTAACACATCCTTATTTACTTTTTGTTTCAAAATTCTTCATGCTTAAATTTCATTAAGGCCATTATTATATTGCATTAGTCACATTGTTGCAATTCATGTATATTGTTTTTACAGCAATTTATTAAGAAGTATTTATCTTTAAATTGTTTAAGTACAAAACTGAGATGAAGGCAGGTTATTAAAATGAAAGCTATTCATATTGAAAAGTCAGGTGGAAGTGAAGTATTGCAGGTTAAAGAATTTCCCGATTTACAGCCTGATAAAGGGGAAATGATTATTGATGTTGCATACGCAGGAGTAGGGCTGGTTGATGTATTAATGCGTAATGGCGATTACCCCATGATTCCTTTTCCTATGATTCCAGGGATAGAAGTATCTGGCTTTGTACGTTCGATTGGTGATGGAGTCGTAGGTTTTAAAGTTGGTGAACCAGTGGTATCCATGACGATGTTAGATCTTGGTGGATATGCAACACAAGCAAGGGTTAGACCGCATTTAACAATATCTCTTGAACAATTCGGGGATTCCGTAGGACTAGAAAAATCCGTTGCTTCTATTATTAACCTAACAACTGCATATATGGCTATTCAACATGTGAGTAAATTACAAAAGGGCGAGACAATCCTGATCCATTCTGCAACTGGAGGATTAGGTAGTTTTCTTGGGCAAATCGCAAAAAAACTTGGTGCCAAAAAGGTACTAGGCACTGTAGGCAGTTTAGATAAAGTAAATTTAGCCAGTAGTTTAGGATATGATGAGTTATTTATAAGAGAGGACTTTGTAAGTGAGACAAAACGTGTCACTGAAGGACAAGGGATTGATATCATTATTGACCCAGTTGGTGGGGAAACACGTAAACAAAGCTTGGAACTTTTAAAACCCCTAGGCAAATTAATTTTTATAGGCAATTCCAGTGGTGATGAATATTTATATCCAACCAATAATGATTCAATGTTGAAAAACCATATTATCATAGGATTTGGACTAGGCCCTTATGCTGTACATGCTCCTAATGAGGTAGCAAAGGCAGCACGAGAAGCTTTACAAATGATTGCAAATAACGAAATAAAGGTGGACATATCTGGGATATATCCATTGGAACAAGCAGCACAAGCCCATTTAGATTTGGAAAGTAGAAAAACGACTGGAAAATTGCTATTAAAATCGTCATGACCGACTAGACCCCCTAAAACTGGAGTCCTGCCCACCAAAAATAACACGAGCGCACAATTACTTGTTTTTTCGAGTGATTACATCGCTTTATGGAACTTGGATGAATCTTCTAATGTACGAACCCATGCCGAGAACTTGGTCGGCGGCATTAACTTTAAGCTGCCATGCATCTTGCGATTGTTATAGAAGTCCATATAGGCTTCGAGTGCTTCATAGGCCTCCTCAAGCGTCGTAAAGGATCTTATACGGAACAAATCACGCCCAGGAGGCTGTGGAACGACTCAATGTAAGCATTCATATTCGGCGTCCGTGGTGGAATTCGTTCATGGATCACATCCAGGCACTCACACATGTCACCAAATAGGGTACTGACAAATTGTGGACCGTTATCGGTACGGATGACAGGCATAGTATCACCTGATTGTATACGGCTCTGTAAAGCGTAACAAAGCGTCTGAACCGCGTGCTTAGCCTCACATGTGGTTCCTTTATATTGGCCGACCACAACACGGTCAAACACATCAATTATGCTAAGGACGAAAAGAAGCGTTCCTGTCCAATCACATAGCGTGAAATAAGAGATAAGGCGTAGTCGAACACTATCTCCCTATCTCTCTTTCCCGAACCGGACTTGCGCCTCTCAGCGCATCCGGCTCTCCATTTTCTACTAGGCCTTCAAATGGACTCTCAATACAGGCGCATCTGGAGAAACAGACGAACCTTCTAATATTTCTACATGACTAATCATTTCTTGCCCGTCTGGGACAATTACCGGAGTAATTACCGGCAATCCATTCTGTTGAATAGCATCCAGATCAAACTCCATCAATAATTGCCCCGCTTTAACGTTATCTCCTGCCTGGATGTGAGGGTTAAATCCCTGTCCTTTGAGGGAGACTGTATTAATCCCGACATGTATCAATATTTGTACACCGGATTCATGTTCAATGATCAGGGCGTGCTTGCTTTTCTCCATCACATGAACGACTTTCCCCGTAAAAGGAGCCGTAACCCTGCCTTCAGACGGATGAATAGCGATACCTTCTCCCATAGCCTTTGTAGAGAACGCAGGATCTGGAACCTCTTCAAGGGAAACCACTTGTCCTTTAATTGGCGCTACCATGTCGAATTCTTCAATACGAGGGGCCGCTTTCTTTTTGAACCATTTAAACATAACGATGCCACCTTATCTACAGAATATATTCATAAACAGTGAATAGGACTTAACTACACGCTTTAGGAACCGGTTCCACAAAGAATTAAATAAAAACCGGATTGGAACCGATTTCTATCTGAATTATAGTGAATGCCTTTCCAGGATGTCAAGACGGTATCAGTCAAACAACCGCATATTTCGAAAAATGTTATGCTCCTATGTAGTTACTATCGTTTGATGAACTACTTACTCGGTGCTATTTTTACAATTAACTGTCTAATCGTCGCAAAATAACCCGGCTAAGATAACGCCTAAGGCAAGCGGCTTCTAGCGATCTTACTTTACACCCTTTCATTAAAACTGCATAATGATCCATTGTAGAGTATGCATATTTGCATCGTATACTTACCTAAAGGAGAGTGTAACTTATGCGCGAAACCTGTGTTCCGTCTGGCGTGGTCCTAAAAGACACTGGCTTTGGATATACGTTATCCTTAATAGGCGGTAAATATAAAATGATCATTATATATTGGCTTTCTGAAAATAAGGTTATGCGGCATAACGAGCTGAAACGAAGTATCGGTACCATATCCTTTAAAACGTTAAGCATCATGTTAAAGGAGCTAGAGGCAGATGGCCTTATCATACGCAAGGAGTTCCCCCAAATACCTCCAAAAGTTGAATATTCATTATCTGAACGCGGTCTTTCGCTCATACCCTTGTTAAACATGATGTGTGAGTGGGGAGAGAAAAACGGTTTGCCAGTTCTGGAGGGAGGGCAGCGATAGGCATTCCTGTTTTGTTAAAATCAAAAGAAGGTTCTCCCCAATTCAGCTACCTATTACAGGTTGTCAATAAAATTCAAATAATCTCGTGCGCTATTTTCCAATTCGCTTTCAGACGTACCAGGGTCAATTTCGCCAGGCTCATTTTCTGTACCATAATGCGCAAAGAACGAACGAAAATCTGCATTGCAATATAGGAAGGTTGTTTCAAAAGGAGATAATAAGTGCTCAAGTGTATAGCGACATCTTCCCTCTTCACTATAATCTTCTTTTTTACTTCCGGCAGATACAGCTAAAGCAACTTTACGATTCTTTAATTTGTCTCCTCCATTTGAACCATAAGCCCAGCCATAAGCAAAAACATCGTCAAGCCATTTTTTAAGGAGAGGCGGACTATTAAACCAATAAACAGGGAACTGTAAAATAAGATTACTATGTGATTCAATGAAGTGCTGCTCTTTTTCCGCATCAATGTTCCCGTCAGGGTAAACCTTATGCAATTCGTGTACAGTATACTTTTCTGGATATTTCTTGAGTTCTTCTACCCATCGCTTATTTATGACAGAGGTTTCTATGCTTGGGTGTGTTACGATAACAAGAGTTTTCAAAGACTTTTCCTCCTTAAGTATTAATATTTTCTGATTATAAAGTGCGCACTACAAATATGTAAGTATGCACTTTTAATACAGGTACTTACACAAAGGTTAGTGTCAAGTTAGTCATAATATATTCTTCTAAGCCATCATCCCGATCCTACGGGCAGGATGAAAGCTATCAACACTTATTGCATTAAAAAAAGCAGCCAACAGAAGCGGCTGCTTTTTACAATACTATTACAGTGTTAACGCTTTTCTTACCCTTCCAGCGCCTGCTTCAATTCCTCAGGCGAAGCGTCCCACCATTCCTCGTTATGGGAAATCAACAGGCTTTTGAGTGCTGCTTTATCCTCGCTGCCGAGATCCTCCAGCATGAAACGACGCTTGAGCGCGTAGTCCATACGGTTGACGTGATCGGCGAGAATCTTCCAGCCGCGTTTGGCCTCTTCGTCAATCAGCATCTCGCAAGCTGTCGCGCCGCCATACATACGTCCTTCGGGCGTGCGATCCACGGCTACCCATACCAGCCATACCTGGCGTCCGTTCGGTACGTCCTCTTTATTCGTAGAGAACTTGATCCCACGCTCCACTTTACTTTTGGCATGCATGGCACCAATATCAATTTTCGCTTCTCCCCGGTCAATGATGACCGGGGACATGCTGTTCAGATCAATTGAGCCTGCACCGAAGCCCTTATGTTTACTCTTGCCACTGACAATGTTCAGTGCAATCTGTTTTTTGCCGTCCAGCTGATTTTCACTCATGCGTCATTAGGCCTCCATTTTCCGTCTTCACACTCTATTCTACACTACAAATATTTTAACTAATAATCTCCCGAAAGCAAACATATACATGCTGTAGATGCTTGTCAACGGGAGGTATCCATTGTATGACCCCAGCACGCCCCAAAATCGTTTTATTGTCCACACTAGCCCTTGGTCTCCTCGCAGGGACGTTATGGTTTGCCTGGCAGCCGGAACCGCAATTGCAATCCGATCCGTCATCCATAGGCCAACCATCATACGGCTCCCAGTCTGAGTCTGCGCTTGCACCGGATATGGGCAAGCCTCTAGAGGCAAACATCCTGCCCGATCTGCCCAAGAATCCTCCACAGCCTGCTTCAGAAATCCTCAGCAAAAGGGTGGTAGAGTATCACATTGATGTGTCTTTGGAAGAAGGACAGGTGTTGCGAGGTACAGAGACGCTTACCTGGAAGCATCCGGGGAAGAAGACCGTAAACGATCTGTATCTTCATCTATACCCAAATGCCTTTTCTTCCATGGAAACCACCTTTATGAAGGAGTCCGGGGGCAAGCTGCGCGGAGACACCATGCCCAAGGACGGCTTCGGCTCTATGACGCTGACTGAGCTAAAGACAGAAGACGGCTTATCCCTTATTCACCGCGCCCAATACGTACAACCGGATGACGGCAACGCAAACGACCGCTCGCTCATGAAGGTACGTTTGCCCAAGCCGGTACGCGGTGGCGAAGAAATCACACTATATATGAAGTTTGAGGTAAAGCTGCCTGCCATCTTCGCACGAATGGGGGCGACAGATGATTTTGTGATGGCAGGACAGTGGTTTCCCAAGCTCAGCGTTTACGAAACTGCAGGGCAGCGCGGACGGGCCGAGGAGGGCTGGAATCTCCATCAATATCATGGTAACTCCGAGTTTTATGCCGATTTTGGAATTTACAGCATACGGATTCGAGTCCCTGAAACGTACATCGTAGCCGCAACTGGTTTCCCCACTCGTGGAGCAGTCCGACAGAATGGACAGAAAATATATCAATTCTATGCCGATGACGTGCACGATTTTGCCTGGGCCGCTTCACCCAACTTTGTAACAGTAGAAGAACCCTTTTCTTCTACGGAAGTCCCTGGTGTAAAAATCAAGCTGTACCTCGACCCGGCGCACAAGGAACTCAAGGGACGTTATATGAGCGCAGCCAAGGCCGCCCTTTCGTATTACAGCAAATGGTACGGGCCTTATCCATATTCCACTCTGTCCATCGTGGTTCCACCCAAAACAGGCAGTGGCGCTGGCGGTATGGAATATCCGACACTGATCACAGCCGCCGCTGCGGATAACCTGAACCCCGGCTATAACCTGGAGCGGACATTAGTTCACGAAATTGGACATCAATATTTCTATGGGATGGTAGCTAATAACGAGTTTGAGGAGCCGTGGCTGGATGAAGGCTTCACCTCTTATGCAGAGGAACGACTCATGGAGCAGGAATATGGGCTCACCCCCAACTTGCCGTTACAAGCGGGCCAGATAGCGTCTCCACAGCCGCTTAATCGCGAATCATGGAAGTATGGCTCCTCAGCTGCGTACGGGCAAAATGCCTATTCTCGAGGAAAGCTGGTATTACGTGGCATTGAGCGCCAGGTTGGAATAAAAAAAATGGATCGCATTATGCGCACCTACGTTCAGACGTACCGATTTAAACATCCGTCATCTCAGGATTTTCAACATATCGTTGAGAGAGTCACCGGGCGCTCATGGAGCCACTATTTTGAACAATATGTATATGACGGTCAAATGGCGGACTTTTCGGTGGACCGCATCACGAACCACAAGCTAAAGAAAGGATATGAAGCGGTCGTAACACTGAGCAAAAAAGGTGCGGACTATCCCAAGATCCCTATTCAGTTTACCTTCAAGGATGGGACAACGATATTCAAGGCCTGGGACGGCGCGGGTAAAAGCACAACTTATCGGCTCAAAAGCTCCTCTCCCGTTTCATATGTAACCATTGACCCGCTCTATACTATTGCGCTGGAGAACAAGCATATCAACAATAACCTGAAGGCCGAGCTGAACGAAAAGCAACAAACTCGTTGGAGCGTAAGTGTAACCAAGCTGTTGGAGACACTGCTTGGAAGTCTGTCATGGTGAGGTGTCTATAGATGCGGACGGTTATAAAGGAAGGCTGGGCGCTTGTGCGCATACAATTTTATATTGTCATTATTCTGTTTCTGTATCGGCTGCTGTGGGGAGTATTCCTCTACCGGCTGGTGCAATCCGCCGTTATCCCGCTGCTGCTGCGTTATCCCGATCAGGGGCACAACGAGTTGGGCCAGACCTTGTTCTGGATGGAGAGCCAGATTGCCCTTATGGACAACCGGGAAGTGCATATCTACTTGTGGGTACTGCTGGGGGCGACGGTGCTGCGTATGCTGATCACTCCCTTCATTAGAGCCGGGATATATCAAAGTCTGCATACCCATGCAACCGAGCCGCAAAGCCTGTCCTTCTTCCGTGGGATGAAACGCCATGGCTTATCATCGCTGCTTTATTACATCATCGAGCTGGGACTATTGCTTCTTCCCGCATTCTGGCTGGTACCGAGACTCTATCCTATTGTAGCAGGAGCACTGCAATCTCCCTCTTACCTGT
>NZ_ASSB01000331.1:0-423 GCF_000520755.1 Paenibacillus sp. 1-18 | reverse complement strand
CGTCTCCAAAGACAGGGTTTCTCGACAATCTGAGAGGATCATATGATCCTCTAGATGTTAGAATTTTTCAATTCACTAAAGAGTTGTAGAGCGTCTTTGAAACCTTGTATGTAGATGCTTCTTTCTAAGATGGATTGGAGAGAAATTTGAGCATCTTCGTACAGAAAAACCGTATGTTGAAGTTGATCGGGTAACGCTTCGCGAAGCGTTCTAAAGTATCGATCTGTCTCCGAAGAAAGCTGATTGTACTCCGTATGGTACTCCAGAAGCTCAGCAAAGAGTAATTCTAAACGTATTCTTATAAGTGGTTCTGTCAATGATTCTAATGCATTAATCATATGTTGTTCCTCCTTTGATTAACTTTATAAAGTTATTATATAACTTTGTAGGGTTAATTACAAGGTGAATATTTGACTTTGTAGG